>JBDTSC010000091.1:0-11339 GCA_039931375.1 Ardenticatenales bacterium | reverse complement strand
GTCTTCGGCCCCGTCGCGAACGCCACGCTCGAGGCGGTCCGCGACGCGCCGGACCTCGTGCACCGCTGCACGAAGAGCGCCCGCGAGGCGCTGCAGAGCCTGGCCAAGCAGTACCCGCTCGAACCGCTGGTGCGGCAGGCGGCGCGCACCGTCATGCCGGAGTGCCGCGACCAAGCGTCGCTGGCCGCGCTGCTGGCGTCGGTGCCGCGCGAGGCGCGCACGAGGGACGAGTCGCTCGACCTCATCCGCATCGAACTGCGCAATCTCAGCCGCTTCGCGGATGCCGAATCCGAGGTCAAGCCGTTCGTGGACGCCGACCCGAACGACACCGAGACGCTGAGCTTGTTTGCGGCGGCGCTCTACTACCAGGGCCGCTTCGCCGAGGCAGCGCCGCTGGTGGACCGGCGCTGGACGGTGATCGTCCGCGAGGAAAACACGGACATCATGACGATGCGGGCCGACCAGTTCATGAAGGACGGCCGCCCCGACCGGGCGGAAGCGATCCTGAAGGACGTGCTGTCGCTAAACCCCAACCACCTGTTCGCGATCAACACGCTGCGCCAGGTGCAGACGCTGCGCGGCGACGAAGCCGGCGCCGCGGTCCTGGCATCGACGGCGGAGGCCATCGACGCGATCGCCAGCCGCCGCGAGCGGGCGATGGCGGAGGCGAACCAGCGATTTCAGGACCTCGTCACCGCCTTCGACGCGTTCGATTACCCGACTGCCGAGAAGATCGCCAAAGAGCTGATCGGCAAGGCGGAGGACGACTCGATGCGGACGGAACTGTACAGCTCGTTGGCCGCGATCTACTTCATGCAAGGCCGCATGGACGATTCTCTCGCGGCGCGTGACCAGGCATCCCACTTCGCGGCGCTTGCGACGTCCGTGGCCAGCGGGACGCCGGTCAGCCCATGACGGCCCATCGCCCGTCCGCCCGCCGGATCGCCCGACGCGGCCTGTTCGTCCTTGCGGCCGCCGGATTCCTCGCCGGCTGCGGCGGCCCGACGGCGTCGCCCTCCGGCGCGTCGCCGTCCGGCGAGGCAGCGACGGCGTCAGCCTCGACGTCGGACGGGGTGGGCAAGCCCTCGGACGTCGCACCCGTCTCGCCTTCCACGAACCTGCGCTTCGAAGACATCACGGCCGCCAGCGGCGTGTCGTTCCACCATCAGCCGCATTACTCGCCCGCCAAGCACATGCCGGAGATCCAGGGCGGCGGCGTCGTGCTGGCAGACTTCGACCGGAACGGCGCACCCGACATCCTGGCCACGAACAGCGGCGCGATCGGGGCCGCCGTACGGCCAGCGGACGCACCCAACGGCCTGTTCCTCAACGACGGCCACGCCAAGTTCACGGACGCCACCGCGGCGTGGGGCCTACCGAGCGAGGGCTACGGCCTCGGGGCGACGGCCGGCGACATCGACAACGACGGATGGACGGACGTTGTGCTGACCGGGTTCGGCGACGCGACGCGCGTGCTGCGCAACACGGGCACCGGGTTCGTGGACGTGACCGCCGCCAGCGGTATTCCCGGGGACGACGGCTTCACGACCAGCGCCGGCCTGTTCGACGCGGACGGCGATGGGGATCTCGACCTCTTCCTGGCGCGCTATGTCGTCTACGACCCGACCACCGCCAAGCCGTGCGTGGCGGTGAACATCCCGATCTACTGCACGCCGCACCTCTTCGACGGGATGCCGGATCAGCTCTGGCGGAACGACGGTCACGCGCACTTCACCGAGGTCTCGGAAGAGTCCGGCGTCCATGACGAACGCGGCAAGGGCTTGGCGCTGTCGATCTCCGACATCGACCAGGACGGCGACGAGGACGTGTACGTCGCCAACGACCTGACGGCGAACCAGCTCTGGCAAAACGACGGGACCGGTCGGTTTACCGATATCGCGACCAAGATCGGCGTCGCCCTCAGCCGCGACGGCCGCGCGGAAGCGGGCATGGGCGCCGACGTCAGCGACACGGACGGCGACGGGACGCTGGACATCGCGGTGAGCAACTTCACGCACGAGTCGACGGCAATCTATCGCCAGGGCCAGGACATGCTGTTCGACGAAGAGGCGGACGCCGTCGGCGTCGGCCCGTCGTCGCGGATGCGCCTGAAGTGGGGCACGGTGTTCTTCGACGGCGACAACGATGGCGACGAGGACCTGATGGTCGCGGCCGGCAACATATACGATAACGCGCCCGAGGTCGATCCAGAGCTGACCTTCGCCGAGCAGAACATCCTCTACGAGAACAGCGGCGGCGGCCGGTTCGTCGACGTGACCGATCGCGCCGGACCGGCGCTGGCCGACGTCCAGGTGAGCCGCGGGTTGGCCGTGGCCGATCTCGACGGCGACGGCGGGCTCGACTTCGTGGTCGGCAACAACGGCGGCACACTGCAGATCGGCGCCAACCGTACGCCCGACCGCGGCCACTGGGTCGGCCTGTGGCTCGAGGGATCGACGGCCAATCGCAGCGCCATCGGCGCCCGCATCGCGGCCGAGGTCGGCGGCAAGGTGGTGCGACGTCAGGTCAAGGGCGCCGACAGCTACCTGTCCCTGTCCGATCGTCGCATCTTGATCGGGCTCGCGGACGCGATACAGATCGACGGTCTCACGATCGATTGGCCCGGCGGCGACGAAGCGCACCTCGGGCCGCTCGCGGCCGATGCGTGGTACCACATCCGTCAGGGCTCGTCACCGGAGGCGTTCGTGCCTGGCGCTGGCGCCATCGCGCCCTGACCGCCGCCGTGCGTGCGGTGCGGCCCGCTCGCAATTTACACAAACTCCACAACTTCCGCTCGCCGTTCGCCCCCCCGCTGGTGTTTTAGTCCCTGGATTTTGCGTCGTGTGGCGCCCGGTTGAAGGGCCGGCTGCCGCAACTGGCGATCGTACGGCCGCGTGCTTTGACGGCCGGGGAAGGGGGTGCGCGATGCACATTGGCGTGTGCAGGCGCGCGATTCGGCGTCGCATGACGTCGTTGGCGACGCTGGTCGCGACGGCGGCGTTCGTTGGCGCCTGCCGCCCGCCCGTCTCGCCGCCCGCGCCGCCGTCGATCCAGCTGCGCATCGTGGGGCGAGAGCACCGTTGGCGCTTCGAGCATCCAGGCCCGGACGGCGTGCTGGACACGCCGGACGACCGCGTGTCGACCGGCGATCTGCACTTGCCGGCCGACATCCCGGTGCGGCTCGAGCTGCACAGCGACGATGATCTGTATTTCTTCGGCATCCCGGCCCTCGACGCCAAGCAGATCGCCATGCCCGACCTCACGTACTGGCTGTCGCTCGGTGCAAACCCGGCCGGTCGATTCGACCTGCTGGGCGATCTGATGTGCGGCGGATCGTACCCGCAGATGCGCGGCCAGCTCGTCATCGAGCCGTGGTCGTCGTACACGACTTGGCTCGAACGGCAACCGCTGCTGCAAGCGAACGCGTCTCGCACTTATCCGGAATCCCAATCCTAGGAGCACGTCCGATGAACCTCAGGCGCCCATCGCCGATCCCGCCCGCCGCGCTGGCCGCGGCGATCCTCGTCTTCGCCGCCACCGGCGGCGGCGGCGCGGCCGTCACCCCATCCGCGCCCGACGCGTCGTCGGACGGCGCGGCGACGGGCGCCGCACCGTCCGAAGGCGCGCCGGCGCCGGCCGCTGCCGGGGAAGACGCGGCCACGCCGCCCCGTGTCGACATGCCCCAGGATCTCCATCCGTATTTCATCGACGGCCGCAAGCAGGTGCAGCTGGCCACCAAGGGCAGCTCGACCGTCGACCGCGACTTCCAGTTCACGAACCACCTGGCGGACACGGGAATCACGTTCGTTTCGCACGAGACAGACGACTCGGCCAAGACGTACAAGCCGGTGCACTACGACCACGGCACCGCCCTGGCCGTGGCGGACGTGGACGGCGACGGGCTGACGGACCTCTACTTCGTGCGCCAGGTCGGTCCGAACGAGCTGTGGCGCAACGTGGGCGGCGGGAAGTTCGTCGACTTCACGGCCGAGGCCGGCGTGGCGGTTCCGGACAAGATCGGCTCTTCGGCCGCGTTCGCGGACATCGACAACGACGGCGATCCCGACCTGTACACGACATCGATCCGCGGCGGCAACGTGCTGTTCGAGAACGACGGCAAGGGCCACTTCACGGACGTGACTGCCGCCTCCGGCCTGGCGTATACGGGCCACTCGGGCAGCCCGTTGTTCTTCGACTACGACCGCGACGGGCGGCTCGACCTGCTCCTGTGCAACATCGGCGTCTTCACGACGGACACGCTGCGCACCTCCGCCGTGAACCCGCCGGGCGAGACGCTCGCGGCGGGCGAGCTCCAGTTCTACGACGGCTTCGAGGACGCCTTCGGCGGCCACCTCAAGCCGGAGCGCACGGAGCGCAGCCTGCTGTTCCACAACGAGGGCGGCATGACGTTCGCGGACACGACGGACGCGACGGGGCTCGTGGACGACGGCTGGACGGGCGACGCGACCGTCCTGGACGGCAACGAGGACGGCTGGCCGGACGTCTACGTCCTGAACATGCAGGGCAACGACGGCTACTGGCAGAACGACGGCGGCAAGCGCTTCACGAACGAGCGCGAGTCGGTGTTCCCGAAGACGCCGTGGGGCTCGATGGGGGTCAAATCGTTCGATGTGGACAACGACGGCCACCAGGATCTGTACGTGACGGACATGCACTCCGACATGAGCGCGGTCGCCGACCCGCTGGCGGAGAAGCGCAAGTCCGCGATGATGTGGCCGGACGATTACACCGCGACGGACGGCACCAGCATCTGGGGCAACGCGTTCTACCACAACCTCGGCGGCGGCAAGTTCGAGGAGGTCTCGGACGCGATCGGCGCCGAGACGTTCTGGCCGTGGGGCCTGAGCGTCGGCGACCTCAACGCGGACGGCTTCGACGACGCCTTCGTCGCGGGCGGCATGGGCTACCCGTTCCGCTACGGCGTCAACAGCCTGCTGATCAACGACGGCGGCAAGAAGCTCCTGGACAGCGAGTTCATCCTGGGGATCGAGCCCCGGATCAACGACGAGTTCGCCGGGCCACAGTTCGTGCTGGACTGCTCGGGCGCGGACAAGGACCACTCGGACTGCGTCGGCCGCGAGGGCAAGATCCTGGTCTGGGGCGCGCTCTCGTCCCGCTCGTCCGCCATCTTCGACGTCGACGGCGACGGCGACCTCGACATCGTGGTCTCGGAGATCAACAGCCCGCCGCTCGTGCTGGAGAGCGACCTGGCGCAGGTCCGCCCGACGACGACGCACCTGAACGTGCGCTTGAAGGGGACGCGGTCGAACCGCGACGGCTTCGGCAGCAAGGTGACCGTCGTGGTCGGCGATCGACGCATCGTCCAGGTGTACGACGGCAACACCGGCTACCTGTCGCACGGCCTGCTGCCGATGTACTTCGGCCTCGACGGCGCCGCGGCCGCCGATTCGGTCGAGGTGCTGTGGCCGTCCGGCGAAACGCAGACGGTGGCGGGGCCACTCGAGGCGGGTTCGACCGTGGCCGTCGAGGAGCCGGCGACGGCGAACTAGCGGGGGCGTGGCGCTCGCCGGCCACGTTTGATGCGGTCGCCCAAAACCGCCTTGACAGCCCCCGCGCGGACGCTATACTGGCGGCATGAAGATCTTGATCCTGTTCCCGTGTGGTTGACGCGGCGCCGCCCGAATCTGGGTGGCGCCGCTTTTTTTTTCGCCCGGTCCATGGCGCCCCTTTCCAACCGCACCGCCCCTTTTTTCACCCGAGCGCGGGTGCGCTGCCAAGCCAGGCACCCGGCCCACCGCGAGCCACCGGCCGCGAGAAAGCAGGAGAGCGCGAGATATGCTGCCGAGCACCTACGTCGCCGACGTGGAGAAGTCGATCCGCTACGCGCAAGAGCGCGAGGAGCGGATCGTCTTCCAAAGCTTCAACGTCAAGGTCGAAGGCGACCACCGCGACCACGTGGTGGGCTACGACCAGGGTCACTGGACCTGTGATTGCGAAGGATTCGGCCAGAACGGCCACTGCGGTCACACGATGACGATGGAGCGCATCCTCGGCGATACGGTCACGATGGCGGATCTCTAGCCGCGGACCCCTAGCCCACGCGTATCCCGCACGCGTCCATCCGGACGGCCACCATTGGCCGTCCCGGCGCGGCAAACCAAGCGCGGACACCATGCCGCCGGCGGCCCCCCTCGGCCGTCGGCGGCTTTCGTTTGACCGACTGAGCCGACCGAGCCGAACGCCGGTCGGCCGAACGCCGTGTGATATCATGGCCCGCCGACGCTCCGTGCGGCGCCCGTCTCGCGCCCGATCGACGCGCGCGCCCGCGCCGCCACGAGGAACCGCCACCCGATGAGCTCGCCCGCACCCGCTCCGCCCGACACGCCGCCGCCGCGCGGCCACGGCGGCACGTGGCGGCTCGCCATCGGCGTGTCGATCAGCGCCGTGTTCGTGTGGTACGCGGTGCGCGGCCTCGACCTGGCCGGCTTCCGGCAGCACGTGGCGGATGCGCACTACGGCTGGCTCGTGCCGGGCGTGGCCGTCTACTTCGTCGGCGTCTGGGCGCGCACGTTCCGCTGGCGCACGATGCTGAACCACCTCGTGGACGTCCCGATGGGGCGGCTGTTCCGGTTCGTGTGCATCGGCTATATGGGCAACAACGTCTACCCGGCCCGCGCCGGCGAGGTGCTGCGCAGCTACGTCCTGAAGCGCGAGACCGGCGTCGCGATGAGCGCCAGCCTCGCGACGGTGTTCATCGAGCGCCTATTCGACGGCCTGACGATGCTGGCGTTCGTCCTGCTGGCGCTGCCGTTCGTCACGTTCGAGACGCACGGCCTCGACCGCTACCGGCCGCTCATCGTCGCCACGACCGTCCTGTTCGTCGGGGCGCTCGGGGCGTTCCTGGCGCTCGCCAACCGTCCCGCGACGCTGCGCCGGTTGGCGCGCCCGTTCGTGGCCGCCGGCGCCGCGCTGCTGGGCGTCGTCCTTCGGCCGGCCCCCGGCGGCGACGCCCCAAGCCCGGCCGATCGCCTGTGGGGCATCATCGACCGGTTCACGATCGGGCTCGAGAGCTTGTCCGGGCGGCGCGAGGTCGTGCTGCTCTTCTGCACGAGCGTCGTGATCTGGCTGTGCGAGACGATGAAGTACTGGTTCGTCATGCACGCCTTCCCGGACATGCACGTCAGCTTCCTCACGCTCATGCTGATGAACGGCATCGTCAACCTGGCCACCACGATCCCGGCCGGCCCGGGCCACGTGGGCACGTTCGACGCGCCCGGCATCGCCGTCCTCACCGCGGCTGGCGTCGCGCAGTCCGTGGCCACCGCGTACACCGTCGTGCTGCACGTCGCGCTGTGGGTGCCGATCACGGTGCTGGGCGCCCTCTTCCTCTGGCGCTCCCACGTGAACCTCCGCCAGGCCGAGGCGGCCCTCGCCACGGACCGCGCCGCAATCCCGCCCGTCGGCGCGGGGGGCGCATGAGCGAGCGCATGCGCGACGTCGGCGGTGTGGCGGCCGCGTCGTCCAACGCCCCTTCGGGTCGCCGGCCCTCCGTCGCGATCATCGGGGCGGGCTTCGCCGGGCTCAGCGCGGCGTGGGATCTGGCGGGCGCCGGTTGGGCGGTCACGGTCTTCGACGGCGCGCCCAAGGCGGGCGGGTTGGCGTCCGGCTTTCGGGACGATCGCTGGGAGTGGCCCCTCGAGCACTACTACCACCACCTCTTCCAGACGGATCGCGCGATCCTGGGCCTGGCGGAGGAGATCGGGTTCGCCCGCTCGCTCCTGACGCTGCGGCCCGTGTCCGCGTCGTTCTTCCGGGGCCGCGCCTACCCGCTCGACGGCGTCGTGCCGATCCTCACCTTCCCTGGGATGCCCCTGGTCGACCGGATCCGGATGGGCGTGGTCGGCCTCTACCTGAAGCTCCGCAAGGACTGGCGGCCGCTCGAGCGCGTGACCGCCGAGTCGTGGGTGCGCCGCTGGATGGGCGACCGCGCCTACCGCGCGATCTGGGAGCCGCTCCTGTTGGGCAAGTTCGGACCGCAGCACTACCGCGCGGTGCCGATGAGCTGGCTGTGGGCCCGGCTGCACGCGCGCAGCTTCAAGCTGATTTATGTGGCCGGCGGCTTCCAGGCGTACGCCGACGCGCTCGTGCACGCCGTCGAGGGCCGCGGCGCCGCGGTCCGGCTCGGCACGCCCGTGCGCGCCGTGCGGCGGACGGACGACGGCCTGGCGGTCGCGACCGACGCCGGCGAGGACGTGTTCGACCGCGTCATCGCGACCACGGCGCCGCACGTGCTCGCCCGGCTGGCCCCCGACCTGCCCGCCGACTACACCGCCGACCTCGCCCGGCTGCAGCACCTGGGGGCGGTCGTGTTCGTGCTGGCCTTGAAGCAACCGCTGATGACGGACGGCACGTACTGGCTGAACCTCGACAAGCGCGAGATGCCGTTCCTGGCGTGCGTCGAGCACACGAACCTCATCGACCCAGATCACTACGGCGGGGACCACCTGGTGTACCTCGGCGACTACCTGCCGACGGACGATCCCGCGTTCGACGCCGCGCCGGACGCGCTGTTGGCGTCGTGGCTGCCGGCGCTGGAGCGGATCAACCCGGCCTTCCGCCCCGATTGGGTTCGGAC
Organism: Ardenticatenales bacterium; assembly: GCA_039931375.1. Classification (GTDB taxonomy): domain Bacteria; phylum Chloroflexota; class Anaerolineae; order Epilineales; family Epilineaceae; genus Avedoeria. Next base: position 2,722 of record JBDTSC010000091.1, on the reverse strand, counting down.
CCATTGGCTGTCGCGCGTTCGGTACGCCCAGCCGGTCGTGCCGTGTGACTTCTCGAGCCAGATCCCGCCGTTGGCCACGCCCATCGCCGGGCTTTACCTGGCCTCGATGAGCCAGGTCTATCCGTGGGACCGCGGCACGAACTTCGCCGTCGACATCGGGCGGCGCGTGGCGGCCGAGGTGATGGCGCCGCCCGCCTAATCGTTATGACAATGAATACCGCCCTTTTCGCGCGAGCCGCCTATAATCGCCGGCTCGCGGCAGCCGGCCGCTCTCGCGCGGCCCAAGGCGTCGCGCGCTCCGCGGCCGACGGCGCTCCGGGCGGCCCCAACAGCATCAGCGAGGTGCAGCGTTGAACGAGTTGTCGTACATCGACACGGCGCTCGATCGGGCCGCCAAGCGGCGTTTCGAGCTGATCGATCATGCCGACATCGTCATCGGACTTCCGACCTACAAGAACACACGGACGATCGGGCTCGTCCTGAACGCGCTGGCGACGGGCATCCTCGAGCACTTCCCGGACAAGACCGCGCACATCGTCGTCGCGGACGGCGGGAGCACGGACGATACGCTGGCCGTGGCGCAGCACGTGGCCCTGCCTCCGTCCGTGACGCTCACGGCGCTGCAGTACCAGGGCCTGACCGGCAAGGGCAGCGCGATCCGGGCGATGATGGAGGCCGCGGCGATGCTCAAAGCGTCCGCCTGCGCCGTCGTCGACGCGGACGTGCGGTCGATCACGCCCAAGTGGATCGAGAGCCTCGTCGGCCCGATCCTGGCCAACGAGGCCGAGTACGTCAGCCCGATCTACACCCGCGACCGGCACGAGGTGACGATCAACGACATGATCGCCTACCCGTTCACGCGGATGCTGTACGGCGTCGACCTGCGGCAGCCGCTGGGCAGCGAGATCGCGATGTCGCCGCGCGCGTGGCAAACGTTCCTGGACAAGGACGTGTGGGAGACGGACGTCGCCCGCTTCGGGATCCACATGTGGATGGTCACGCTGGCGATCAACAGCGGCTGGCGGCTCTACCAGGCGCCGCTGGGCACGAAGACGCACGACTACAAGGACCCGACCGTGGGCTTCGAGCCGAAGTTCATGCAGGTCACCGGGACGCTGTTCCGGCTGATGTCGTTCTATCGGCGGGTCTGGCCGGACGTCAAGGGCGCATACCGTGTCCCGATCTGGGGCCAGCTGCAGCAGCTGCCGCCGGATCCCGTCCCGACCACGCGCCAGACGCTGTGGGATGGCTTCCTCAAAGGGCTGAAGCGCTACCGGCGGAACCTCAGCGCGATCCTCAGCGAGGAGCAGCAGGCCGTCGTCCTCGAGCTGTCGACCAGCGACCAGCCGCGCTTCCCGCCCGACGCTTGGGCGCGGATCGTCATGGACTTCGCCGTGGTCTACAACCGGGGCGAAGGCGATCCGGACAAGGTCGCGTTGTCCCTGCTGCCGCTCTACTACGCGCGCAAGGCGACGCTGCTGCAGGAGCTCGAGGGCCAGCCGTGGACAGCGGTCGAAGAGGCGATCGCGCGGCAGGCGGATCAGTTCCTGCTCAACAAGTCCTACCTGTTCGAGCGCTGGAGCGAGTACATGCCGTGGCAGTCGACGCTGAGCTAGCTGAGCGAAAGGAGCGGCCGGCGCGCGCCGGCCCTCCCCTTCGGACTCTCCGCGCTACTCCGGCATTCCGCGCTGATCGTCGAGGTCGAAGTCCCAGTAGCCGGGACCCTTCGTGAAGTAGTCCGCGTTGACCGGGGTCATGTACTCATGCTCGGCCGGCAGGTCGGGCTCCGCGAAGATCGCCTCGGGCGGGCAAACCGGCACGCACGCGCCGCAGTCGATGCAGACGTCCGGGTCGATGTAGAACAACGGGTATTCCGTGTTGCCTTTCGGCGACGGGACGATGCAGTCGACCGGGCACACTTCGACGCAGTCGCCCTCGCGGGTGCACAGTTCCGTAATAATGTAGGCCATGGCCACAACCCTCGTAACGGTGGGAGGTTGGTTCATCGCGCCCATCGCATGTCGATCCGGCGCCGCCCGATTATACGTCAGCTCGATCCGTTCAACCCCGCGCCAGCGCCCGCAGCGCCGCCAGGACGCTCTCCTCGACGCCGGCGTCCGGCCCCAAGCCGGCCGCCCCGATCGCCTGGCGCGCCTCGGCGGCCGTGTACCCGAGCGCGGTGAGCGCCGCGATCGCGTCCGCCTGCGCGCCCTGGACGCCGAAGCCGCCCGGCCCGAACGCGCCGTCGGCCGCCGTGCCGCCGCCCGGCGCGAACGCGAGCCCCATGACCTTGGGCTTGAGCTCGAGCACGATCCGCTGCGCGATCTTGCGCCCGATCCCAGGAACGCCGACGAGCGCGTCGACGTCCTCCGCGGCGATGGCCCCTTGCAGAGTCGCGGCGTCGTACGTGGACAGCATCGCCAATGCGACGCGCGGCCCGACGCCGCTCACGGTCTGCATGAGCTGGAACACCGCCAGGGTCGGCGCGTCGAGGGCGCCGTACAGCGTGAGCTCCGCCTCGCGGACGTGCAGATGGGTGTGGAGCGTCACCGCATCGCCGACGGCGCCGGCCGCGGACAGGACCGTCAGCGGCACGAAGACGCGGTAGCCGACGCCGCCGACGTCGACGACGAGGGCATCCGGTTCGAGGGCGGCGATCCGGCCGGTGAGGGAAGCGATCATCGCGGGATTATACGCCCCCACATCGTCAACGCATGGTCAA
>JBDTSC010000090.1:0-11411 GCA_039931375.1 Ardenticatenales bacterium | reverse complement strand
GCGCCCTACAACCCGCTCTTCAACCCCGTCACGTTCAAGGGCGGCTGTCCGTAGCAAGAGCGACCGGCTGACAGGTGTGGGGCGCCGCTTGGACGGGTGATAGCCCTTGGAATCGTAACAATGTGAAACGTGACAAGCGCCCGGCGGAGCGGTATAGTCCCGGTTTGCGGTTTTCTGAAGGAGCAACGCGATGGCCGGTAGGAAGAAAGACGTCCGGATGGTGATCAAGCTGCGGTCGACCGAGAGTGCGTTCACGTACGTCTCGGAGAAGAACCGCCGCAACGATCCCGGTCGGCTCGAGATCATGAAGTACGACCCGTTCCTGCGAAAGCACGTGCTGTTCCGCGAGGCCAAGTAGGCCCCAAGAGCGCGTACGGCGATGTCCTCCGAAGCGCACCATGCGGCGGCGGACGGCCGGATCGTCGCGCTCGGTCTCGTGACGGTGAGCGATAGCCGAACCGCCGCCACGGACGCGAACGGCCGGTGGTTAGCCGGGGCGGTCGCGGCGGCGGGGCATCGGATCGCCCGGTCGGACCTCGTGCCGGATGATCCGGCGGCCATCGACTCCGCGCTCACGGCGTGTTTGGCGGACGGGTGCCGGGTGATCATCGTGAACGGCGGTACGGGCATCGGCCGGCGGGACAACACGGCGGACGTCGTGCTCGGCCGGTTCGACAAGGTGCTGCCGGGGTTTGGGGAGCTGTTTCGGATGCTGAGTTGGGAGGCGATCGGAGCGGCGGCGATGCTCTCGCGGGCCGCCGCCGGTACGATCGGGGACGCGGTGGTGTTCGCCGTGCCGGGCTCGCCGAAGGCGGTCGAGTTGGCGTGGGACCGGCTCATCGCCCCCGAGATCGCCCACCTGGCATGGGAGCTGGTGCGCTGACAATCGACCGCCGGCGACGCGCATCGGGCGAGCGGCCGCGTCGAACTCGACCAACGGCCACCTCGGACGAAGAGTCCGCGGCGGCTTAACAGACCGCATCGTGGTCAAAGGGAGGCTAGACAGATGGCACGACGTTGCCAAGTGACAGGCAAGGGCCCGCTGACGGGCATGAACGTTTCGTTCTCGCACCGGCGTACGAAGAAGGTCTGGGGCGTGAACCTCCAGAAGCGGCGGCTGTTCGTGCCGGAGCTGGGCAAGTTCGTCACCGTACGGATCTCGACGAACGGCTTGCGCACCGTCGCCAAGAAGGGCCTCGCGGCCACGTTGAAGGACCAGGGTCGCTCGCTGTCCGACCTGCGGTAGGGCGAGGCGCGTCCTGCGACCACAAAGGAGCGCGGCATGACCCCAAGCGACGTTCAGGCCCGCCTCAAGGCCCGCGTCTGGCAGGCGATCGCCCAGAGCGGCGTCGACCTGTCCAGCCTCGGCTCGGATGCTTCGGATCGTCTCGTCGCCGCGGTCACCGAGGCCGTGGAACGTGAGTTCGACGCCCTGCTGGCGAACGCCGCCCCCAGCGCCAACGACGATACGGCCGATCTCGACCTGTCGCAGGAGCGGATCCTGTGGGAGGGACGGCCGTTCCTGTCGCTCGCCACCCGTTATGTCATCACGAGCCAGCGGCTGCGGGTCAGCCACGGGATCCTGGGGCGCACCCGTTCGGACATCGAGCTGGTTCGCATCCAGGACCTGGACCAATCGCAATCGATAGGCGAGCGACTGTTGCACCTCGGCGACATTCGCATCCAGTCCCATGACCCGGACGACGCGCTCGTCGTGCTCGAGAACATCGCCGACCCGGATCATGTGATGGAGATTTTGCGCGGAGCGGTCCTGGAGGCGCGGGATCGCTTCCGCCTCAGCTACCGCGAGGAAATGTAGATCCGCCCCACCGTAGCGAAGAACGCGATGCTGGCGCGGGAGGAACACAAAAATAAGGATCAGCACCAAGGCGGTTGCCCCGGACGCTGATCCTTGCGCAGCACCCACACACAAACGCGTCGCCACTCTCGTGGCAGACCCCCACACAGCCGCTGGCATGTACGTGCTACGGCCACCAGTATACGAGCCGCGGCGGCGGAACGGCATTACGGTTACATTAAGGTTAAGGGCGGGCGCTCGGACCTCTCGAACGTCCGATTCCGGGCGAGCTGTACTAGAATCCCACCGTCGATTCGTCGGTCGAGCAGGCCTGTCCAGGGTCCCGCGCGGCGGAGGCCCTCGAACCGCGTCAGGTCCGGAAGGAAGCAGCGCTAAGGGATGTCCTCCGGGCGCCGCGGGCGTGCCTTGGACGGGCCTGCTCGGCCGACGAACGGTCGACAGCGCGGGCACCGCCGCACCCGCGCACATGCGTAAGGAGAGGGGGTCGGGTCGTCCGTGAGCACACCACACCGCGCCCTCCCCCCCCGCGCCGACGTTCCCGCCACGACGCCCGCTCGCCAAGCCACCGGCCGCGCCCCACGCGCCGCCGCGGGCTTGAAACGACTGCGCCCGTGGTTGTCGCTGGCCGCCGCCCTCGTCGTCGCCTTCCTCTTCCCCGCCGCGCAGCGCCACGCCGCCCGATCGTTCACGCTGGACGTCGGCGGCCGCACCCAGCGCGCATGGACGTCCGCGGCCACCGTCCGACTCGCGCTCGCGGAACGCGGCCTCGGCGTCGGCTCGGAGGACCGCGTCAGCCCAAGCCGTGACGCGCGCGTCGGCGACGGCGGTCGTGTCACGGTCCGCTTTGCGCGGATGGTCACCGTCGTGTCGGATGGCCACACCCGGTCCGTGACGGAGCGCGCGATCCCCTTGCGCGCGCTGCTCGCGGACGCCGGCATCCGGCTCGGCCCGTCCGACGCAGCGACGTTGGACGGCCAGCCATGGCCGATCGACGCGGCGCTGCCAGCCCGCGGCGGGGCGCACGCACCCCCGGCCCCGAAGGCACCGATGGCTCCATCGGCCCCTCGGCAAGCCATGCTGCGCGGCGCGTTCTGGCCCCACGTCGCGTTCGCCGACGAGATCGCGCCCGCCGCGCCTGCCGCGCCTGCCGCGCCCGGCGCCGTCGGCGCGTGGCCCGCCGCCACCACCCTGCGGCTCCGCGCGGCGGGGAGCCGCCAGATCGCCGCGGCGATGGCCGCGCTGCATCCCGGCGATCGGCCGCTGGCGCCCGTCGGCGACTCGGTCGTGCGCGTGCTGCGGGCTCGCCCCATCGACCTCGTGGATGCCGGCGTGCGCGCGTCCGTCTTCGCGGCGGGCGAGACGGTGGGGCAGGCGCTGGCCGCCGCGGGGATCGCCTTTCTGCCCGGCGATGCGATCAGCCCGGCCCTCGACACGCCGCTGGCGTACGCGCCTGAAATCCGGATCGAGCGCGGGATCCCGTTCGCGCTGGCCGCGGACGGCCTCACCCGCGAACTGCGCGCACGCGCCGCGACGGTCGGGGCGGCGCTGGCCGATGCCGGCGTCGGGTTGGCCGGCCGCGACATCGTGCGCCCGGCCGCCGACACGGCGTTGTCCGCCGGGCTCGAGGTGGCGGTCACGCGGGTGCGGGATGTGGTCGAGACGCGCGAGGTCGAGATCCCGTACCGCACCCAGGCCGAGCCGGACCCCGATCGCCCGCTCGACGAGGTCGCCATCCTGGCGAACGGCGTGCCGGGCCTCGCGCAGCAGCGCGTCGAGGTGACGTACCACGGCGGGCGGGTGCGCGGCCGCCGCGTACTGGACGAGGTGATCGTCCGCGAGCCGGTCGATGAGCGCGTGTCGTACGGCACGCGGATCAGCTGGGGCACCGTGCAGACCGAGGCCGGGCCGATGCGCTACTGGCGCAAGCTGCGCGTGTACGCCACCAGCTACAGCGCCGCGCGGGCCGGCACGCCCCGCAGCGCGCCGTGGTACGGCCATACCCGGATCGGCGAGATGATGCGCAAGGGCATCGTGGCGGTCGATCCGCGCCTGATCCCGCTGCGCACGAACCTGTACGTGGACGGCTACGGCCTCGGCTTGGCCGGCGACACGGGCGGCGGGATCAAGCGGCTGCACATCGACCTGGGCTACGACGACGACAACTATATCGGCTGGCACCAGTACGTGGACGTCTACCTGCTCGAGCCGGCGCCGCCGCCAGAGCGCATGCCGTGGGTGATGCCCTGAACACGCCCCGCGCATCCGGTGCGGCGGGTGCATCGGGTCCATCGGGCGCGTCGCGCGGACCGTCGCGGCCCCAGCGGCCGAGCCAGCTGCTGCGCGAGTACGGCGTGCGCCCCAACAAGCGCCTCGGGCAGCACTTTCTGGTGGACGAGAGCTTCCTGGATCGCATCGTCGAGGCCGCCGAGCTGGGCGCCGCCGACACCGTCCTGGAGGTCGGTCCCGGCCTCGGCATCCTCACCGAGGCGCTGTGCGCGCAGGCGGGCCGCGTGATCGCGGTGGAGATCGACGAGGCGATGCTCACGATCCTCACCGACCGCCTGGGCCGAGTGCCGAACCTGAGCATCGTCGCCGCCGACATCCTGGCCGTCGACCCTGTGGCGCTCCTCGACGCGGTGGCCGCGGCCGACGGCGCACCTGGCGTGGCCGCCGATGGGCCGGGCGGCGGAGCGGATCGCGCCGACGTCGAGGCGACGGTGTACGCGCTGACGGGCGCCGCGCCGCCGGTCGTGCGCAACGCGGCCGCCGCGCCGGCCCACTTCGGCCCACTGCGCCCGAACTACAAGGTCGTGGCCAACCTGCCGTACTACATCACGTCCGCCGTCCTGCGCCGCCTGCTCGAGGCGCGCGAGCGGCCGGCGCGGGCCGTCGTGATGGTGCAAAAGGAAGTGGCCGATCGGATCACGGCCGCGCCCGGCAACATGAGCATCCTGGCCGTGGCGATGCAGCTGCACGCCGCCGTGCGCCGCGTGGCGATCGTGCCGCCGGGCGCGTTCCACCCGGCGCCCAAGGTGAGTTCGGCCGTTCTTCAGCTCGCCCTGCACCCCGTACCGCCGGTGGACGTAAAGGACATCCGCGCGTTCTTCAAGGTCGTGCGCGCCGGGTTCGGCCAGAAGCGCAAGCAGCTCAAGAACAGCGTCGCCGCCGGCCTGCACATCGCCGACGCCCAGGCCGTGGCCGCGCTCCACCGCGCCGCCATCGACCCGTCCCGGCGGGCGCAGACGTTGACGCTGGCCGAGTGGGCGGCGCTGACGGCGGCGGCGTTGGCGGACGGGCTGGTGGCGGCGAGCGAGGACGACGCACGCGGACCGGGCACGGCCTGGGCGTCGCCGTCGCCGTCGCCGTCGGACGAGCCGACGTCCTCCACGAAGCCGGCGGCGACGCCGAGGGCCGACGACGGCGATGCCTGGGTCTGATCGTCCGTTGGCGCGGCTGACACCTGCGGGCGGCGGGTATCCTCGCCCCTCGTGACGGATGATCGGAGTAGGATTCGAGGGATGAACGACCGACCGAACCGCCCAACGCGCCCGGCCGACCGCCACGACGATGGTCTGGACTGGACGCTCGACGGCGAAGACGTCGTCGAGGCGTCGGCACCCCGCGGCCGGCGCTGGGCGCTGGTGCTCACGTCCGCCGTACTTGTCCTTGCCCTCGGCTACGGCGCCTGGCGTGCACTGCGCGGGGATCGGACGTACCGCGCGATCCGGGAGGACGTGCAGCACGTCGTCCAACTCGAGGCGGACGCGCAGTCACGCGGGGACCGTGAGCTCTACCTGAACCTGCAGGACACGGGCCGGCGTAACGCGCTGCGCCGGCCGGACGTGATGGCCGCGGAAGCGACCGCCAGCGGCGCCGGGCCGTATCCGGGCCTCGCCTACGCCGCGGACGGTCCCCAGGTCGTCGCCGTGGCCGTGGCCGCCGAGGCGGCGGACAAGGCGGTGCAGGCGATCACCGCGACGGTGCGCATCCGCGCGACGGACGGCGGGCGGACGGGCTGGTTCACCCAAGACCGCCGCATGGTGCACAGCGCGGACGGTGCGTGGCGGCACGCGGATCCGCCCGGTGCGCGCCTGGCGCCGGGCACCGCGACCACGTTCACGATGCGCCAGATCCGCGCCGAGTTCCCGTCCGCCGATCGCGCGCTGCTGGAGCCGATCCTGGTCCAGGCCGCCGCCGCCGCGGACGACTACTGCGCACTCGTCCACCGCTGTGAAGGCCGGGGTGCCGCGACCACGCTGCGCTTCTCGATCGACCGCCCCGCCGAGGTCGGCGTTGCAACGCTGCCGGCGCCGTCGCTCGGGTGGCGGCCGGACGACGACGTGGCGCGGGATCTCCTGGCGTTCGCCGTCACGCGCGAGGCGTTGTTCGCGCTGGACACCGCGTTCGCGAGCGACCGGGACAACGCGGTGATCGGCGCGGGACTGGTCGATGCATGGCTGGCGCGGCGCACCGCGCCCGACGTGCTCGTGGCCTGGCGCGCCGATGACGCCGCCGAGCGCGACGGGTGGTCGCTGGCGCGGCTCGCGGGGCCGTGGGGCATGCCGTCCGACGCGAACCGTTCCCGCGAGGCCGCCGCACGCGGGTTCGCAGCGTACGCGGACGGTCTTGGCGACCGCAACGTCGGCTTGCTGTTGTCCACATGGCCGGCAGACGAGGCGACGACACGGCACGGCGTGGCTGCGATCGAGCCGTGGATGCATTCGGTGTTCGGCGAACGGTCGTTGGCGGTGGACCTCGACTGGCCGACGCGGCAGGCGCCCGTGCCCGCCGGCCTGCCGCCTGGGTTGGTGCGCTGCTACATTCCCTACCCGGACGACTTCGCAAGGCCCGACTTCGCCCTGGCGCCCGGCGTGCAACTCGCGAGCGCGGCGTCGTTCGCCTGCGGGTCGGGCGCACATGCCGAGGACCTCGCGTGGAGCCCGGACGGCACACGCCTGGCGGCCGCATGTCGCGCCCCCGTTTCGTCCGAAGGTGGGCGATCGCCGGTCATCGTTGCGGTCGCCGAGCCCGACGACGCATCGCCGGGAGGCTGGCGCGTTGCGCGTGCGGCGCTGGCCGCGGCGCTGACGGCCCACGCACCGCACTTGGCGTGGTCCCCCGATGGCCGTCGGCTTGCCACACAACTTGTTGTTCCGGTTGTGGTTCCGGTTGTGGTTCCGGTTGCAGTTCCGGTTGTGGTTCCGGTTGTGGTTCCCCAGAACGGCGACGTCGAGGGCGGCAACGAAGGCGCCGCGGACGCGGGACTGGCCCACGACGAGGGCTGGCTGACGGACGTGCCCTCTATCCTGCCCGCCGAGCTGGCGCCGCCCGTGCGGGCGTTCGCCGGCCCGTCGCGCTCGGACATCGCCGTGCGGGGCGGCGACGGCGGCTTCGGCAGCGGTTCGTCCCCCGTGTTCGCCTGGTCCGCCGACGGGCGCGCCCTGGCATCTTACGGGGTCAACGGTCTGTTGTTGCATCCGGTCGACACCGCCGGTGCTGCGGAGGACGCGATGTTGGCAGGGTCCATCTTCGCTTGGGCGCCGGCTGGCACGCGATGGGTCGTCGGCAGCGTGGAATCCCAGGCCCCGGTCCAGGGCGCGGCGAACCCGGAACCCGGCGGCGTGGAAGGCACGGGCGAGGGGGGCGCGATGGACGCCCGTGGCTCCGGTGCGATCCGATTGACCGTCATCGACGGCGCCACGACCGCCGCGGAGGCGAGCGTCGCCCTCTCGCCGGCCGCCGTGCGCGCGGCGTTCGGTGGCCGGCCCGGCGATGACCTGTTCAAGGCGGAGGGGCCGGCCGATGCCTACCTCACCGCGTTGGAGTGGTCGTCGGACGGCCGGTGGATCGCGGCGACGCTCAGCGCGCACAGGGCGCGCTGCGGCGACGCGTCCGCCTGCCAGACCGTCATCGCCTGGGAGCCCGCCACCGGCGCGCTGCGCGCCGTCCAGAACCGGCCGCAGCCGCAGGGCGCCGTCGGCTGGCAATGGGCGGCAAGGTGGCTGCCCGGCACCCACCGCCTCGCGCTTCACGCGCTGGGCGGACTCGACGATCGCGGCTCGAGCCCCATCCTCGGCGATGCCTTTCGCACGAACTCGACGACGAGGCAGTCCGCCGGTGCGGACGACCCCGATCCCACGATCGCCTTCGTTCTGGACGTGGACGCCGACGCCGTCGACACCGTGCGACGCTCGGAGAGCCCGACGCTCCGCACCGCTCTGCCCGAATTCACGCCGGATGGCCTATGGCACGCGCGGCTCGACGCGTCCTGGCGGCTGGTCTTGGAACCGAGCGACCACATCGGCGGCTTTCGCGCGGACGATCCAGCGACCGGGTGGAGGTTCAATCGCGTCGGCTGCCTGCCGTGGGTGCGGTGGGCCGGCGAACCCTGACTGTCACACCAACCGCCAGTCCGCCTCCACCTCGAGACCCAGCCCTTCGCCCACACCGCCCACGCCGGCCGTGCCCCCCCCGCCGGCCCACCGGAACCACCCCGCCGCCGCGATCATCGCCGCGTTGTCCGTGCAAAGCGCGAGCGGCGGGCACAGCACGGGGATGCCCAGCTCGCGGCCGAGCGCGGTCAGGGCGGCGCGGAGCGCCGCGTTCGCGCTGACGCCGCCGGACACCGCGATCGCGCGCGGCGGGTGGTCGCGGGCGGCCAGGGCGGCCAGGGCGAGGCGGTCGGTGAGGGCGCGGACGATCGCGGATTGGAACGAGGCGGCAAGGTCCGCGATGGGGAGGGGATGGGTGGGGGCACTTGTGAGGCGCGCGACTTGGCGGGCCAACGCGGACTTCACGCCGCTGAAGCTCCAGTCGCCGTCGTCCGTCCGCGCCACAGGCAGCGGAAAGCGCGTCGGGTCACCGCCCTCGGCGGCGCGCTGGATAGCGGGGCCGCCGGGATAGCCGAGGCCGAGCAGGCGCGCCGCCTTGTCGAACGCCTCACCGGCCGCATCGTCGCGGGTGGCGGCCAGCGGGACGACGTCGTCCAGCGCGCGCACCCAGAAGAGGTCTGTGTGGCCGCCGGAGACGATCAGGCCGAGGTGCGGCAGCGGCGGCGGGGCGATGCCGTCGGGATCGGTGAAGGCATCGCGCATGTTCAGCCGGCCGTCCGTGTGCAGCCAGTGGGACGCCAGGTGGCCCGAGAGGTGATTCACGGCGATGAGCGGCTTGCCGGAGGCCAGCGCCAGGCCCTTGGCGGCGTTCACGCCCACCATCAGCGCGCCGCTGAGGCCCGGGCCGGCGGTGACGGCGATCGCGTCCACGCCCGCGAGCGTGACGCCGGCGGTCTGCAACGCGGCCTCGATCACGCCGCCGATGTCCCGCACGTGCTGCCGGCTGGCCACCTCGGGGAACACGCCCCCGAACGGCGCATGCAGCGCCGCCTGGCTGGCCACCACGTTGGACCACACGATCCGCCCCGCCTCGACGACGGCGGCGGCCGTCTCGTCGCAGGACGTCTCGATGCCCAGGATGAGCCGGCCGTGGGCGCTCATGCGTTCAGGGCCGCGCCGCCACGGCCGCACCGACGCGGCGAATCACGCCCGTCCTCCCGCCGCCGCCCGCAGGCGCTCGACCGTGTCGTCCGGGACGCGGACGGCGCCCAGGACGTTGTGCGGCCGGTGCGGGCCGTGGAAGTCGCTGCCGCCGGTCGGGACCAAGCCGAAGTGCTCGGCCAACACGACCAGCCAGCGGTTCACGCGGGCCGTGTAGCCCGTGTAGTAGCACTCGAGTCCGCCCAGGCCGTCAGCGGCCAGCGGGCCGAGCATCGTGCGCAGGCGCTTGGGGTCGGACCACGGGTTGCCCGGCGGCGTCGGGTGGGCCAGCACGGGCACGCCGCCGGCGGCGCGGATCGCCGCGCACGCCTCGGCGGGGGACAGGCGGTAGCGGGCCGCGTACGCGCTCCGGCCGCGGGCCAGATAGCGCCGGAACGCATCGCCCACGTCCTCGGCCCAGCCAGCCGCCACGAGGGCGTGCGCGACGTGCGGACGACCGATCGATCCGCCGTCCGCGTATCCCAGCACATCGTCCAGCGCGATCGGCGCGCCCGCCTCGCGCAATCGGTCGACGATCGCGATCGCCCGCGCATGGCGGTGCTCGCGGATCGTCGTCAGCAGCGCTTGGTACGCGGGATCGTCGATGTCGACGAAGTAGCCCAGGATGTCGTGATCGCCCCGCTCATCCTCCGTGCTCATCTCGATGCCGGGGATGAGCGCGACGCCCGCCGCGTCCGCCGCCGCGCGGGCCGGCCGGATCGCGTCCGTCGTGTCGTGGTCCGTGATCGCCAGCGTCGTGACGCCGCTGCGCGCGGCGAGCGCGACGAGGTCCGCGGGGGCGAGGGTGCCGTCGGAGGCGTTGGTGTGGGCGTGTAGGTCGATCATGCCCCGGCGGCGGTGTCGAAGAGCGTGATCTCCGCCATGTCAGATGCGGCGCGCGCCATCTGGCGCAGCTCGGCGGTCGTGCGCGGCTGACCGTCGTGCGGGCTGCGGGCGGACAGGTGGGCGACCTGCTGCTCGGCGCGGTACGAGCTGCGTACGAGCGGCCCGGCCTCGACCCAGCGCAAGCCCAGCGCGAGGCCGCGGTCGCGCAGCGCGTCGAACTCCTCGGGCGCCCAGTAGCGCTGAATCGGCAGATGCGCCTCCGTCGGGCGCAGGTACTGGCCGACGGTCAGGATGTCGACGCCGATCGCCACGAGGTCCGTGATCAGCGCGTCCAGCTCGGCCAACGTCTCGCCGAGGCCGACCATGATGCCGGTCTTGGTGAGGACGGTCGGGTCCATCTCCTTGGCACGGCGCAGGACTTCGAGGGACCGCGGATAGATCGCCTGCGGGCGGACGGTCCGGTACAGGCGCGGCACGGTCTCGAGGTTGTGGTTGAGAATCTCGGGCCGCGCGTCCATCACCACCTGCAGCGCCGCTCGGTCGCCGCAGAAGTCCGGGATCAGGACCTCGATCGAGGTGTGCGGCGCCAGAGCGCGGCCGCGGCGGATCGAGCGCGCGAAGATCGCCGCGCCGCCGTCCGGCAGCTCGTCGCGGTTGACGCTCGTGATCACGCAGTGCGTCAGGTTCAGCCGTTCGATGGTGCGGGCGACACGCTCGGGCTCGAGAACGTCCAGGACGCCCGGCCGGCCGGTCTTGATCGCGCAGAAGCCGCAGCTGCGGGTACAGGTGTCGCCCATGATCAGGAACGTCGCCGTCCCCGCCCCCCAGCACTCGCCGATGTTCGGGCAGCGCGCTTCCTCGCACACGGTGTGCAGGCCGTTGGCCCGCATCAACCCCTCGACCGCGCCGAACGTCTCGCCCCACGGCGCGCGCACCTTCAGCCACGGCGGGCGGCGGTGGCGGAACGGGAGGGCCTTGCCATCGTCGGCGGTGAGGGTGGCCAGGTCGAGCAGCGGGATGGGGTCGCGAGGGGTTGTGGTCATACGGGGAATTATGGCGTCGGCTGCCGCTCGCGGCCAAGCCGGGGCAGGGCGATCGCATCAAACTGCGTCCAAGGAGGGAAGGCAGGTTGGGAGGGCGTGCAGAGCCGCAGGGCCGAGGCGCGTGAGGCGGAGCGCCCGAGCTCGTGCATTAAGCAGGGGCCACCTGGCCCC
>JBDTSC010000089.1:0-11415 GCA_039931375.1 Ardenticatenales bacterium | reverse complement strand
CCTCCGATCGCCACCAAACCCCCCAGCGCGACCACCCCGACCGCGATCCATCGGCGCACGCGCCAAGCGTCCGGGCGGCGACGGCGGGCGGGGCGTTGCGTGCGCGGCATGGCCGGGCTCCTGGGGGTGCGGGGCGCCTCGGCGGGGGGCCGGGACGGGGCTGGGGGTGGGGCGGCGGCAGTATATCACAGGGGGGTGGGCGGGATGTTAAGGGGGGGCGAAGGGTGTCGGGGAGTGCTTGCGGGCTAGTCGACGACCTGAAACGCCGCCGTCAAGACGCAGGAAGGCCGGCCTCACGGCCGGCCCCCTTCACCGATCCTAGGTTCACCTTGGGCGTTCGCCTCTGCGTTCGCCCTCCCGCTGACCTACCGCCCGTTGCGCTGTTGCACCACCGCCGCCTTCGCGGGCTTCTGGACGTACGGCAGGAGGATCTTGATCTCCCGCCAGCACGTCGTCACCTCGTGGCTGTCCGTGCCGCCCTTCGGATCGCGGACCACGAAGCGCGCCGTCTCGCAGCCTACAAAGCCAGGGCGCGGGCGGAGGCAGACGTTCTGCGTGCCCTGGCCGGTGACGGTCAGGTTGTCCGTGTTGTAGTCCCGCAGGAACCACAGCAGGCTCGAGATCGGGTCATCCGCGTCGATCGCCTTGTTGCCCAGCGCGTAGCACGCCGCCGGGCTCGGGCGTCCGCCCTGGCTGGCGCCGACCGTCTTTCCGAGCAGCAGGTTGCGCAGGATCACGGGCTTGGAGTTCGTGATCACCCAGGTCAGCGTGATGCCGGCCGTGGCCTGCAGGCCCTTGGAGTCCTTCACCGCCAGCTCCGGGAACGTGCTGCCGATGTAGTTGTCGCTCGGGATGAAGTCGAACGAGCGCTTGTCGCTGCCGCGCAGCGCCTGGGCCTTCACGTCGCCCGGGTTCTCGACGAACCACTCGAGCCCGTCCGGCCCGTCCTCCGCGTCGCCCGCCACGCCGGTCAGGTCGACGTGGATCGTCGTGTTGACGGGCGCTTGGTACTCGCGGACCAAGCGGTCCATCCAGATCACCGGCGGCTGGTTCGGACGCTCCGTCCAGTTGAGCGCGATCGGTTGGCGCACCTCGCAGCCGTCCCGGTCGCGCAGCACGATGTCCACCAGCGCGGAGTAGTCCGTGATGATCGACGGGCTGAGCGAGAACACCAGCGTCTGCGTGCCGTTGCCGGCCACCGTGATGTCTTTGTACTGCGGCTCGATGTCCGCCCGCCACTGGAGCAATGCCGCCGGATCCTCGACATCGAAGCCGTTGCCGGCCAGATCGAGCGTGATCGTCTCCGCGTAGCGGACCGAACCGGGATCCTTGATCCGCGGCGTGATCCGCGGGCAGTCGTTCACCGAGTGCACGATCACGCGGAACGTCGCGTTCACCGTCGAGGGGCCGTCTGTGATGCTGATCCGCACCGTGGTCTGGCCGAACCAGTTCAGCTGCGGCGTGACGCTGATCATCAGCGTGCCGCCGATGTGCTCGATGCCCGCCTCCGGCGCGCCGTAGTCCACGATCGTGAGCTTCAGGCGGTCGTTCGGGCAGTCCGCGTTCGAGATGAAGTGGCTCAGGTCCAGGACGGTGTGCTGGTCCTCCTCGAGGACGACGTCCGGGATCGGCGCCAGCTTCAGGCCGCTGGAGTAGTCGATCGAGTTCTGGAAGAGGCTGCCGACGGCGCCGCACGAGTCCTTGCCCAGCGCCTTCCAGCCCGCCCACCACTCGGCGAACGTCGTCGGGTTCTGGGTGCGGAAGACCTCCCAGATGTCCGAGAACCGCGCGTTGAACGTGTCAAATTCCTCGACGGTCTGGTCGTTCTCGTAGAGGTCCCAGAATGCGCCCGCGATCCGGCCCGGCACGCGGTCGCCGTTGTTCCAGCCGGGCGTCACCGGCTTGGGGGCGTCCATGTCCAGCGCGCGGACCGTCTGGGACTCGAACAGCGGGTCCTGGTACACGGCCAGCGGCAGGAACGTCGCGAAGCCCTGGATCAGCGCGCAGGCCGGGTCGACCTCGCTCTTGATCGTCTCGTCCGGCCCGGCGGTGCAGCCCGCCCAGGCGGCCGGCAGCGTGCCATAGATGTTGTGCAGCAGCGCATAGGCCGTGTGCTGGACCACGACGTCGCCGTAGCCGGCCGTGTCGTCGCGGAAGAACAGCTCGCGGGTGGCAGGGTCGTACTTCGGCCCGACCGTGCTCTCGCGCGACCAGTAGCCGGTGACCTTGCCGGGATCCGTCCCGCTGGCGGACTGCATGTACAGCCACGCCTGCGCCATGTTCACAAACGTCCAGAGCGCCTCGACGTCGTGCGTCGTGGCCTGCACGAGCAGCCGCGGCATCGAGACGACGCCGTCGCCGACGTTGTTCAGGATCCCATCGACCTTGTTCAGGTCATAGCTCTGCCAGACGAACTCGCGCTTCGTGCCGAGTTGGTAGAGCTTGACGTCGCCGTTGTCCGTGAAGAGCTTCAGGAAGATGTCCTGGCCCGTCACGCCGGGCTCGCCGCCCGGACCGTCACGGTCCTGGTTCAACACGGGCGGGGCTTCGAAGTAGCCGTTGACGTCCGTGCGCGCCTCGGCCAGCTTGCTCGAGGTGTCCGGGAAGCCCTTGTCCTTGTCCCACACCTCCACGCGCAGCCCCGCTGCCGGATGCGAGCGATCGCTGTCACGGTCGATGTAGTCGATCCGGCCGCGCACCACGATCTTGCCGGGCGGTACGTCCTGGGCCGCGGCGTGGGCCTCGGCGGTGCGGGTGATCCGAATGGCGCCGCTGGATGCGGAGAGCCAACCGGGCAGCAGTGCGGTCATGAGCGTCAGCGCCAGCAATCCGAGCGCCAGGCTGGCGGCGCGCCGAGGCAGGGCAGCCATCCGATCCTCCTTGGGGGTGAGCCGATCTTCGCG
The DNA here is from genome assembly GCA_039931375.1 of Ardenticatenales bacterium. Taxonomy (GTDB): domain Bacteria; phylum Chloroflexota; class Anaerolineae; order Epilineales; family Epilineaceae; genus Avedoeria. The sequence goes on along the minus strand of JBDTSC010000089.1, from coordinate 8,512 downwards.
GCCCGTCCGCTGTCACGATAAATTCCGTTACCGAAACGAGCGGCGGGATAGGACCGCCGGGCAGGGGGTTTCAGTGGAGAAAGACGGATCGAGGCGGTGCGCTGTTACGGTCAGAATGAGGCGCCGCTCCGCGCGATCCTCGTCGCGGACTTGACCGCCGCACCGCATCCGCCGATAAACTCGGCACCGATTCACCGATTCACCGATTCACCGATTCACCGATTCACCGATTCACCGCCTATCGCCGGCGGCCGTCGCAGCAGGACGTTGCATGCGCATCCTCATCCTCGGCGCCGACGGACAGTTCGGCCGCGCGATCGCCCGCCGTGCCGTCGGCCACGACGTCGTCGCCGCCTCGCGCGCTCGGATCGACGTGACGGACACGAGCGCCGCCGCCGCGATCGCCGCCGTCGCGGCGGACGTCGTCGTGAACGCGGCGGCCTTCACGGACGTGGATGGCTGCGAGCGGGACCCGGACGGCGCATTCCGCCTGAACGCCGTCGGGGCGATGCGGGCGGCTGAGGGCGCGGCGGCATGTGGCGCGGCGATCGTCCAGATCAGCACGGACTATGTGTTCGACGGCGCCAAGGGCGCGCCGTACGTCGAGGATGACGCACCGGCGCCGTTGAGCGTCTACGGCGCCTCCAAGCTGGCCGGCGAGCACCTGACGCGTGCGGCGAACGACGCGCACTACGTCGTGCGAACCGCCTGGTTGTACGGGATCGGCGGCCGCAACTTCGTGACCCGAATGCTGGCGCTCAGCGCCGAGGTCGACCGTCTGTCCGTCGTCGACAACGAGTTCGGCAACCCGACGTTCTGCGACGACCTTGCGGACGCGCTCCTGGCGCTGGTCGCGACCGGCCGCTACGGCACGTACCATCTGGCGAACGAGGGCAGCTGCAGCCGCTGGGACCTGGCGCGCGCCGCCCTTGACCGGGCCGGCCGCGCCACGTTCCCGATCGATCGCACGGACCGCTTCGAGCGCCTCGCCCGCCCGCCGGCCGATGCGCCGCTGGCGAACCGGGCCGCGGCCGCGATCGGTGTGCGGCTCCCGTCCTGGCAGGACGGTCTGGACGCGTTTTTCGCGCGCGGCGGCGGATGATCGAGCGGATCGACAGCGCCGTCTTCGGGCCGGTGCCCGCCTTCGTGCGGATCTCCGTGCGACTGATGGACGTCGACCCATCCCGCGTCGTGGCCTCGGCGGGCGCCGCGCGCGCGTTCCTGGCGCGGGCTGCCGCCGCCGCGCGAACGCCGGCGCAAGACGACGAACGGCTGGCGGCATGGCGGGCAGCGTATGAAGACGTCGGGCTGGGCGCCGACGGGGTGCCGCCCACAACCGCGCTGCTGGCCTGGGCCGCTGCGCTGGGCGGAATCCCGTCGCAGGGCGTTGTCGGGGACCTCGTGAACGCCTTGTCCCTGCAGCTCGGCGCGCCGACGGCCGCCTACGACGTCGACGGGATCGAGGGCGATCTCTGGCTGCGGCCCAGCCGGGGCGTCGAGTCGTACGAAACCGTCGGCGCGACCACCGGCCGCCCGAACGTAGTCGAGATCAACGAGCTGATCCTGGCGGACAGCGCGGACCGTGTCGTCGCGCGCGCCTGGCACGGCTCGCCGGGGCGGCAGGCCGTCGTCGGGCCGCACAGCCGCGATGTCCTGGTCCACATCGACCAGCTCGCGCCGGAGGCGGATCCGGAAGCGACGGGCGCGGCCGTCGGGCGGTTGATCGGCGGCTTCGCCGGCGCGCGGGCCGCCGTGCAGGTCCTCGACCGCGGCCGCCCGATCGCGCGGTGGCCGGCGTGAACGGAGACGGCGTCGCGGCGTCCGTGATCATCCCGACCTGGAACGGCGCGCACCATCTGGCCGTCTGCCTGGACAGCCTCGGCCGCCAGTCGTTCGGCTCGTTCGAAACGATCGTCGTCGACAACGGCTCGACGGACGGGACGCGGGATCTGCTGGCGGCCTACCCGTCGGTACGGCCGCTGTGGCTGCCGCGGAACATCGGCTTCGCCGGCGCCGTGAACGCGGGCATCCAGGCGGCCCGCTCGGACGTCCTCGTGCTCCTCAACAACGACACCGAGGTGGAGCCGGACTGGCTCGGCGCGCTCGTCGCGGCGCTCGACGGCGCACCGGGCGCCGGGATGGCCACGTCCAAGGTCCGCCTCTTCGACGCACGCGATACCTTGCACACGACGGGCGACACCGTGAATCGCGCCGGCCAAGCGGCGAACCGCGGCGTGTGGGAGGTGGACGAGGGCCAGTACGACGACGCGCGCTGGGTGTTCGGCGCGAGCGGCGCGGCGGCGGCCTATCGGCGCGGGATGCTGGACGATGTCGGCCCGTTCTGCGCGGACTTCGGCAGCTACTTCGAGGACGTCGACCTCGCGTGGCGCGCCCGCCTGCGCGGCTGGCGCTGCGTCTTCGCGCCGGGCGCGGTCGTTTACCACAAACTCTCCGCGACCGGCGGCGGACCGCTGGCCAGCTACCTCGTGGCGCGCAACCGCGCCTGGACAATCCTGCGCTGCTACCCGTCGCCCCTCGCGTGGCGCAGCGCCGGCCGCATCCTGGCCGCCGAGCTGGCGATCACCGGCCGGGCCCTGCACCACGTGCGCGGCGCGGCGGCGCGGGCGACGCTTCGCGGGCAGCTGGCGGGCTGGCTCGGTGCGTGGCGGATGCTCGGGCCGCGCCGCGCGATCCAGCGCCGGCGGCTCATCGGGTTGGACGCGATGGACGGGCTGTTGCGCGGTCGGGAGCCGGCTGGGCCGGCGGCATGAAGCAGGGGCGCGCACCCGAAGGCGCGCGCCCCTTATGACGATCCTATTGCGATCGAACGGTCGCCTAGGCGCGAACCGCGGCCAGGCGTGCGCCGACGGCCAGGAGCGCCATCGCCGCCGCAGCCAGCACGAGCAGGTCGGGCATGCCGCCGCCCGTGGTGGGCAGGTTCGCGGGCTTCGCGGAGGAGGACGACGTCGTCTTGGCGGCGGCCGCCGCCGGCGCACTGCTCGAAGCAGCACTGCTCGAAGCAGCACTGCTCGAAGCGACACTGCTCGAGGCGGCACTGCTCGACGAGCTGGCGGTGGAACTGGAGGCCGCGCTGCTGGCCATGCTCTCGCCGGCCGGCGCGCCGTCCTTCTCAGTGACGGAGCGCAGCGTCACGGCGTACAGCGGGTCGCCGGTCGGCGCGGTGGCCTTGGCGTCCGCTTCGGCCGTCACGTATACGCGGGCCACGCGGTAGTCGACCTTGACGTCGGACAGCTTCAACTCGTCCGACAACGATCCGAGGTTGTGGCGGTACCCGTCCATGTCGACGGCCCAGACCACGAACGACTTGGCGTCCTTGAAGTCCGCGATCTTCATCGTCTCCGCCGCGCCGGACAGGTCCACCTGAACGGTCGCCGACGTGCCGTCGCCGACGATGTCGACGGTGCCGCTCGGCGAGCCAGCCAACGCCTCACCGGCGCGAAGGCTCAGACCCTGGACGTTCTGTGCGTGCGCCGCGCGGGCGGTGAACGCCGCGAACAACGCGAACAAGCCGATGACAAACAAGCACCTGCGCATGGCATCCTCCTACGGAAGCGGCACAGCGATCGGACGAGAACCACCGCGCGCCGGATCGACACGTCGCGGCATTCTACCACAGGCGGCCGAACCTGCAACGGGTGCAATCTTAAGATATTCATAACCGCGTGTCGCGGCGTCGCGGCGCCGCACGGCGGAACGATCACCGGCGCCGAGCCATCGTCGCCGAGCCGTCGCCGGTCGGCTGAATGCGATTGGCCCCCGTGCGGTTGCCATAACGTGGCACCGCTGCTAGTCTGCGTCCATGATCGACGGTGCCGCTCGCCGCCCTGCGCCCGCCCAGCTGCCGCTCTTCGGCGCCGCAGCGGGCGCGCCGTCCGTCGCGGGCGGCGGCGTGGATCGCGTCGCGCCTTGGCCGGCCGTCACGACCGCGACGGCGTTGGACGGCGCGGCGGGTGCGTTTCACGAGCACCTGTTGCGGGCGGGCAAGACGGAGAACACCCGCCGCAGCTTTGGTAGCGACCTGCGGCTGCTGGCCGAGTGCATCGGCCACGGAACCGCCGTCGGCGGGATCACGACCACCGACCTCCAGCGCTACCTGACGTGGCTGCTCGAGTACCGCGACGAACCGTGCAGCGCCAAGAGCTACGCCCGGCGCGTGACGACGCTCAAGGTGTTCTTCGCCTGGCTGGTCGCGGAGGGCGCCCGCGCGGACGATCCGGCGCTGGCGTTGATCCATCGCCGCGCCGTCGCGCCGTTGCCGCTCGTCCTCACGGACGCCCAGGTCGACGTGCTCATCGGCACGGCCGGGGTGATCCGCAGCCGAGCGCAGGCGCCCGATCCGCGGCCGGAACTGCTCGTGCGGCTGCTGCTGGACACGGCCCTGAAGAAGGGCGAGCTCGTGCGGCTGCGGAGCGACGACCTCCAGACGGACCCGGTCTCGCCGTCGCTCCTCGTTCGCTACGACGCGCCGCGGTTCCAGGCCAAGGAGCGCCGGATCCCGTTCGCGCCGGACCTGCTGGCGCTGATCGAGGCGTACCGCCGCCGCTACAACGTCGGCGACGGTGCACCGCTGTTCGCGTGCACCGCGCGCAACCTGGAGTACGTCCTGGCGGATCTCGTGCGCGATGGCGGTTTGCCGGACCGCACGAGCTTTGAGACGCTGCGCTGGACCTCCGCGCTGCGTTCGTGGCGATCGGGCGTCGGACCGGACGCGCTGTGCGCGCGGCTCGGGCTGTCGCCGATCACGTGGGCGGAGACGGCGCACAAGCTCGGCCTGCTGGCCGCCGGCGTCGGCCCGGCGCAGGGCGTGCCCGCCGTGTTCCCGGGACCGCGCTGATGTCGGGCGCTGACGTTCAGGCGCTGACGTCGGCGCGGCGTCGATCGATCCGACGGCGGCCGTGCGCCGCATCGGCTAGCCGACCGCCTCGCGCAGGATGTGGCGGGCGATCACGAGGCGCATGATCTCGCTCGTGCCCTCGCCGATCTCGGTGAGGCGGTTGTCGCGGTAGAAGCGTTCGACGGGCACCTCGCGTGAGTAGCCCATGCCGCCGTGGATCTGGATCGCCTCGAAGCACGCCTTTTCCGCGGCCTCGCTGGCCCAGAGCTTGGCCATCGCGGCCTCCTTGCCGAACGGCAGCTTCTTGTCCTTGCGCCACGCGGCTTGCCACGTCATGAGCCGCGCCGCGTCCAGCGCGACGGCGGAATCGGCCAGCTTCCACTGCACCGCCTGGTTCGCCGCGATCGGCTTGCCGAACGCGATCCGCTCCAGCGAGTAGCCGGTCGCGTGCTCGAGCGCGGCGCGGCCGAGCCCGAGCGCCATCGAGGCGATCGAGATCCGGCCGCCGTCCAAGATCGTCAGCATCTGCTTCAGGCCCTTGCCGGCCTCGCCGAGGATGTTCTCGGCGGGCAGCATGCAGTCCTCGAAGAACAGTTGGCTCGTGATCGAGCCCTTGAGCCCCATCTTCGCCTCATCCTTGCCGACGATGAACCCCGGCATCTCGCGCTCGACGATGAAGCAGCTCACGCCCTGGTCCTCGCCGTCCACGATGGCGCGGGCGGTGGCGATGATCGTGCCGGCGATGCCGCCGGACGTGATCCACATCTTCTGGCCGTTCAACCGCCAGCCATCCGCCGTACGCTCCGCGGTCGTGCGCGTCGCGCCGGCGTCCGAGCCCGTGTGCGGTTCGGTGAGGCCGAACGCACCGAACATCGCCCCCGACGTGAGGCGCGGCAGGTAGCGCTGCTTCTGCGCTTCGGAGCCGAACAGCGCGAACGGCGAGCAGCCAAGGCTGACGTGCGCCGCGTAGATCAGAGCGGTCGAGCCGCACGCCGCGGCCAACTCCTCCACGGTCAGCGCGTAGCTGACGGTGTCGCCCCCGCCGCCGCCGTAGGCCTCGGCGATCGGCAGGCCCATCAGGCCCATCTCAGCCAGCCGCGCGAAGTTCTCGGCCGGGAAGCGCGCCTGCTCGTCCACCTCGTGGGCGCGCGGCGCGAACTCGCGCTGGGCGACGTCGCGGACGGCGTCGCGGATCATCCGTTGTTCTTCGGTCAGCTCGAAGTCCACTATGAGGCTCCGGGTCGTGCGTTTCGGCGCCGCGGTCGGCGGCGGCGGAGCATAGCCGGTCGGCGTGGCCCGGGCAAGCGTTGCGGGACGGCGACTGCGGGGATGGTTCGCGGTCGCCGCGAGCGGATCTGGGACGCCTCTGTCGCGTTCGTGTCGCATTCGCTTTCAGACCTTGACATCGCCTTCGCGACCCGTATCCTAGGGCGTGTCGGGCGCGTCTGAACCAACGACCGCGTCCGGCGGCCGTGTCCGGCAACCATGGCCGGCCTCCGAAGGCCCGTCGACGGCCGCCGCAAGACGGTGTCTACCGCACTGCACTCGCGCCACCCCCAGATATCGCGATGGACTTTCGCGCTGGGATGGCGCGTTTCCGACGCCGACGCGGCACCCCCCGCTGCGCGGTAAACGGAGGATGCCCGAACGATGCGTTTCGCCCCCGACCGCATGCGCCGCCCGCGCGCCGCCGTGGCGGCCGGCCTCGTGATCGCCGCGACCGTTTCGGCCACCGAGGCCCCCATCTTCGGACCGCCCACGGCCATCCACGCTTCGGCCGCGCAGAACGAAGTGTGCTCGCCGCAGTGGCTCGCCGACCTGTATCCAAGGCAGCTGCCGGCGTCTGCGGCCCGGGCGCCGCTCCTGGACGCGCTCGCGTTCGGCGCGGTCGCCGGTGATCGGGCGGCCGGCATGCAGCGTCTGTTCGTGCGACCGCGGTTGTCCGGTGGTCCGACATGGACCGGCCGCGCAGCGGCCCCGGCCGTCGCCTCCGATCTCGGGCTCACCGGCCTCTCGCAGGACACGTCCGTGGCGACACGCCCGAACGACGAGTGGTACGGCTTGCAGCAAGACAGCCTGGGCAACGTTCTTCACGCGCAGGACGCCTGGCAGGTCAGCTACGGGCGCGACGACGCGGTCATCGCTGTGATCAGCGATGGGGTTGACCTTGGCCATCCTGACCTCGCCGACAAGATCTGGCAGAACCCCGGCGAGATCCCCGACAACGGGATCGACGACGACGGCAACGGTTACGTCGACGACGTGAACGGCTGGGATTTCGGCGGCGACACGTGGGACAAGGCCGACGGGGACAACGATCCCAGCCCGATCGCTCTTGGCGCGCAGACCGTCCCGCGCAGCGGCAACCGAGGCACGCAGATGGCGGGCATCGCGGCCGCCAGCACGCTCAACGGCATCGGGATCGCGGGTGTGTCGTGGGGCGCCCGGATCATGCCGATCAAGACGACCTTCAAGTACACCCCGCCGGGCGATACGAAGTTCTGGGTATCGTTCTGGCCCAAGCACATCACCGAGGGTGTTTGCTACGCTGCCCGCAACGGTGCGGACGTGATCTTGATCGGCGGCCTGCCGATCGGTGGCAACGTGATCCGCGAGGAGTCGACGTACAAAGCGCTCTCGAGCATGGCGGAGGCGATCGGCTTCGCCGGCCAACCGTCCAAGCGACGAGCGCGCGGCGTACCGGTGGTCGTGCCGGCGGGCGAATGCAACATCGACAACACTTCGGCCGTCGACACATCCTGTCCGGAGGGCTCCAACCCACCGATCTTCCCTGCGACCAGCAGCAACCGCAACGTAGTCGGCGTGACCGCGATGCGCGTCGATCGCGACAATGCCGGCATCCGTCGGCCGACGATGAGCGTCGGTTCCTGGGTGGACATCGCCGCTCCGGGCGAAGGGTTCTACACGACGGTAAACCGTGAGAACGAGGGCGAGCCGTACCAAATGGTCGGGACGAGAGATCGCTACCCGAAGGTCGACGATTTCGCGGCTGCGCACATCGCAGGCGTGGTCGGCGCGATGACATCGATCAACCCGACGCTGACCCCGATCCAGGTGCTCGGCCATCTGTGTCGGAACGCCTCGCGCGACGAAGCGCAGGGCACGTTCGAGTTGGGCGGCGACGGTTGGCTGCGCAACGATGTCTTCGGCTGCGGCGTCGTGAACTTCGAGCAGACGGTGCGCAACATGCCGTTCAAGATCCGCCTGCGGAACGCCGGATCGATCATCCACGAGTTCGTGCCGCTCGATCAGGGCGAGGCGCTCCGGCCGCTGACGAACCCGTACATCAACGTCGGCTGGTGGCAGATCGACACGGAAACGACGTGGCTGGACGACATGCCGGCGCCGCAGCGCGTCGGGCAGGTGTCGACGCGCATGCTCCGCCTGGACATCGAGAGCCTGGACCGCTGGGCCGGCGGGCTATCGTCCTCGTCCCGCATCCCGCCGCAAGAGGTGCGGGTGTGCAAGACGGATCCGGTGATCACCCACCAGCTGCATTTCACGGCGGAGGACTGCGCGCTCGGGAACACGAGCGGCTGCCTCTGCCTGCAGTTGCAGCTGCATGTCGCCGGCCACGTGTCCCATGCCTATCTGCCGTTCGCGGTGAGCGGCGTCGCGAACTCGCGTCGCTGAGCC
>JBDTSC010000088.1:0-11429 GCA_039931375.1 Ardenticatenales bacterium | reverse complement strand
TCGATCGGCACCGGCCCCTCCGTCGACGGCCATCGCCCCGATCGCGCCGCCGAACTGCGCCACCGGACGGGCGGTCCAGGGCGCGTCGGCGGCCGAGGCGACGTGGCGGTAGGTGGCGTGCGCGGATGCTCCCACGCAGGCTGCAAAAAGTGCAGCGGCTATCGTCGCGAGGGATAGCGGCTGAAGGCGACGGCGATAGCGGCTGAAACCGATGGCGATAGCCGCTGTAGTTGGTGAGGACAGCCGCTGTGCGTTTTGGCGGAGTGAGCGACTCATGGGATGACCGCGGCAGTCGCCTCGCAATCGAGCCAACGGAAGTTGCGGCGCCGCGACACAGTCCCGGGCGAAACAGGGGGTGGCTTCATTCAAGGACCTTACATGTCGTCGCCCGCTCGAAACGACTGCGACGCTGGCTTCTAACTGAACCCCCGAGACCGCGATTCTGGACAAGCCCGCACGCCGCTGTCGCTGCAACGCTTTCCTCAATGGTCGCCCAGCCAGGGCAGCGCCACCCATGCGCTTCCTCGCGGTCGAGTCCACGCCAACGGCGGTTCGAAGACCCAAACGCCCAACTGTTGCGCGGCTACGTACACCCGCCCGCTCCACACCGCGATCGCGTCACGCGCGGTGCCAATCGCGGCGTCGAGCGATCCGACAACTCGCGGCGTGGCGGGGTCGCCGATGTCGATGACAGCGACACAACGGCGGCCGGAGTCGGGACAGCTGGCGGCGGCGAACACGTAGTGGTCGCGCACCGCCAAGCTGGTAACCGCGCCGGACAAGGGCACTTGGGCGATGATCTGCGGTGCGCCCGGGTCATCCGTGGCGATGATCGTCAGGCGCGAGCGGCCGACGGAGCGGTCTGACGGCGCCTCGATCGTCGCGCCGACGAGGGCGAGAGCGCCTGTGGCGGCGACGACAAGGTCGGCGGGCTCGTCGGCGCACGGGCTGAGGTCGATGCCCGACCGCCGCACTGAGCGGCTCGCATCCGCAAGGTCCCACAGTTCCAGCCGCTGCGTCGAGCACGCGCCGAGCGGCCGGGACGGCGGAAACGTGCCGACCGCGACGAAGCGCGCGCCGACGACGGCGCCGTCCAACAAGCGCATGTCGATCGGAATCGGCACGCCTGTCGCATCTGGCGGTCCTTCGGCTGGCGAGACGCTCGGCGGGCGAGCGGGACCGCCCGCGCCGGATGCGCCATGGATCAGCCGGACCGCGCCTCCGGCCGCCACGAGCCGCGCGAACCGGCCGTCCGCGAACACGGCGCGGGACCGCAATGTGGTCGGGTCCTGCACGTCGATCACCTCGGCCTCGTCGACGAACGGTATCGGGCGACCGATCGCCAGGCCGGTTCGGCCGAGGGCCGCAAGGCCGCCGGACACGTGCAGCGACGAGCGCGCCAGGCCGTCCGTCCATCGGCCTATGATCGGTGGATCGAGCGGCACGTCGAGGGAGAGCGTCGTCAGACCGCCAACGGCGGGCGCGGCATACAGGATGTGGTCGTTCGGGCCGCCCTGATCGTCCAGCTCGTTGCGACCGTCGTAAACGGCCAGGGCGGCAACCGATCCGAGCAACGGCAGACGGCCGACGACATCGTCCGCCGCGTCCGCCACGGCCGTCACGGTCATCGCGCGCGTGTCGATGATGGAGACGTCGCCGCTGAACTCGGCGACCATCGCAAAGGGTCCGCTCAGCGCCGCGGCGGCCGCGCCGGCGACGAACCCGTGCGTTGGCCGTCGGCCGAGCGCATCGCGGGGCGCTCCGACGGATGTCACTTCACCCCTCGCATACGGACCGTTGCCGGTGACATACGGGTGCCCGTCCGCGTCGATGAGCAGCCGTGGTTGCGTGCCATGACCGCAGCCCCAGCCGCCGACATCGTCGGCCGGCCAACGCCGAACCTCGCGCGGCGCCACGGGATCGGCGATGTCCAACGCCACGATGCCGCCGCGGTCGCCATACCCGTACAGCGCCCCGGCCTGATCGGCGCCGGGCCCGTCGCCCAGCCGGCACCACGCTTCATCGGTAACCACGGCGACGCGTCGCGGCGATGCCGGGTCGGACAGATCGAACAGATCAAGCTCTTGGTGTGCGTCCCAGAAGCTCCCCGGCGGGTTCGGTGCGCTCACCGTCACCGCCAGCACCCGGCCGACCGCGCGCACATCGATGACGTCGCCCGGGGCCGGCACGACGTCGTCCGCCACCACAAGTGCATGGGCCGGATCGCGCACATCGACCGCGACCAGCTTGTTCCGGTACTGCCCGCCCTCGGCGCTGGGGTGGAACGTCTCACGCACCACGTACGCGAACCCGTTCGCAACGGCCACGGCGTCCGCCGCGCCGCCCAGCGCAAGCCGGCCGGTGATCCGCGGACGCGTCGGATCGCCGAAATCCAGGATGTTGAGCGCCTCGTCGACCAGCCGGCCGGACGCATCGCCCGAAACCGCGACGCCGACGCTGCCGTCCACCGCGATGGCCGCGATCGCGCCGCCCATCCAAGCCGTCCGCCCGACGACCGTCGGCGCGCCCGGATCGCGCACGTCGATCGCCGCCACGCGCGGCCCGTGGCCGATCCAGACGATGGCGCGATCCGGGTCCGGGTCGACGGCCATCGCCCCGATCGCGCCGCCGAACTGGTCGACGGGCGGGGCGATCCACGGCGCGTCGGCGGCGGCGGCGGGGCGGAGCGGGGACGGAGGGGCGGCCGTGGCGCGGGAGGCCGCCAGGAACGTCAGCGTGAGAATGATGGGCAGAGCGCGGGCGGGCCGGCGGCGAGAGGTCATTCGATGCGACTCCGTGGGGCGGTGGATCGTTGGATGGTGCGCGGGGCGCGGCGGCCGGCGTTCCGGCCGGGGGTCGTGGACAGCACTTGTCTATTGACCCTTCGCGCTGCCCTATCGGACCATCGCGGCGCGAATGATTCTCGCAAGTTGCCGCGCGGCGACATGCCGTGAGCCGCCGCTACCGCCCCACCCACGGCAGCACAACCCGCGGCCCCCACGTCCGCCACAACGCCGCCGCGTCGAACGTCCAGAGCCCGCTCTGACGCGTCATGACGGTCACCTCGGTGCCTGCGATGGCGATGTCGGGCGGATCGGGGAAGCGGTCGCAGATGACGTAGGGCGGGCAGTCGATGGGCTGCATTCCGAAGTCGCGCTGTTCCACGATGCGCGGTGCGCTCGGCTCGCGGATATCGACGGTGGTGACGCGGTCAGCCGCGTTGGTGATGAAGACGAACGGCCAGCGGACGGCGAGGCCCTGCGTGAACACGCGTGAGGTGGCCTGGTCGAGGCGGCCGACCTCCGTCATTGCGGCACCGACCGGGCGCAGGATCACCAGCGACGCGTCGTCGCTGATGAAGACCAGGCCGTGGTCGATCGCGATGGCGGGCTCACTGCTTGCGCTGAGCCGTGGGGCCACCGCGATGACGCGGGGACGCGCGACGTCGGCGACATCGACCAGCCGTAGCTCGCGGCACGTTTCGGGCGCGCAGTCCCTCGCCCCGTTGGCGGCGACCAACTGGGCAAGCCATGTGCCCTTCAGCGCCATGCCGACCATGAAGCCGGGGATAGCGCCGCCCGGCACGGGGTGCGTCGGGTCACCGATGTCGACCAACCGTGTCTGCTCGCCCGTGAACGCCGCGAGGCGCGGGCCATCGGCTGCGACGGCCCACACCCGCTTGTTCGTGCCGCCATCGAACACCGGATGGGCGAGTGGCCTGAGTGCACGCCCATCGCGGGCGTCGAAGCCGACCACCACCTGTAGTTGGCGCACGAACACGTGACCGTCGGTGAACGCCACCGGCAGCGCGCCGTAGTCCACATCCGATGGCAGCGTCGCCGTAACGACGCGCCTTGGCGCGGCCGGTCCGTCGCCTTGGGCGCGCGGCGCGACGAGCATCACTTGTGACCGTGACGTGTGACCATCGTAGTCGGTCATCGCCACCGCCACCGCGCCGCCGTCGGCCGCCACGCCGACGAGGTAACCGCGGTCGGGCGAGACGTCGGCGACGGGGCGCCAGCGGCGGGGCAAGCGGGCGTCGAAAAGGCCGAGGCCGGTGGTCGGCGAGGAGAGCGCGACATACGGCCCGACGGCGACCGGCCGATGGCCCCAGACGACGCCGGCGCTGGGCAGGCGGCCGGTGAACGACGGCTGGCGTGGGTCGCTCACATCGAAGATGTCGTAGAAGTCGCCCTCGTACGACGGGCTGTTGGCGTTCCCCGGCGCCCACGCGGTCGTGCCAACGATCGCGCCGTCCGCGCCCGGGAACGCGAAGAGCGGGCCGTCCGCGCTCGCCGCCGGCGCGGCCGCGGCCGACGCGCGCAGCACCGGCCGGAGCGGATCGGCGAGGTCGATGATGTCGATGGCGCCGAGGCTGAACACGATGGCGTCGCCGCCCAGCGCGCGCACGTCGACGGCGGCGCGGTCGAGGGTCAGCGGCGTGCCGAAGCGCGGCGCCGCCGGGTCGGTGAGATCGACGGGGGTGAGCACGGCGTGGGCGTCGCCGGGATCGGATCGCGTGATCATCCGGATCACCTCGTCCTGACGCGCCAGCACATAGACCATCGAGCCGCGTGCCGCCAAGCCGACGACGGTGCCCGACACCGGGACGCGCGCCGCGATGGCCGGCCGCTCGGGCTGTCGCGCGTCGACGACGACGAGCTGATCGACGTGGCGCGCCGGCCCGCCGCCACCGGCGACGACGGCGATGCCGCCTGGCAGCGCGGCCAGCAACGTGTCGCCGCTGACGTCGTCGCGTTCGGCGGGCAGCAGCGGGAGGTCGAGCGTGGCTTGCAGCCGGATGCGCGCAGGGTCCTTTGCGTCGAGCACGACGAGGGTGGCGTTCGGGTCAGGTTGGGCGACCAGCGGGTCGATCGTTCGGGTGCGATCCCACGTCACGAGCCCGTAGAGCGCATCGCCCGCCTTGGCCAGCCGCGACGGCGTGCCCGGCAAGAGCACCGGTGATGCAAGGACATCCGCAGCGTGCACCGCATCGACAGCGTTGCTCCCTCTGCCCGCGGCGAAGGGGCCGACCGCGACTGTCCTCGGCCGTGCCGGGTCCTTCACGTCGAGCGTCCGCAGCCGCAGGTCCTCGCCCAGGAACGCGAAGTCGCCCTCAACGAGCAGTGTGCCCAGCGTGCCGAGGTGCCGGTCGACGAGCGCGAGGCCGGGCGCGCCGTCGGCGGAGGCGAAGGTGTGGGCGGGCCACGCGGCGGGTGCGGAGAACGCGAACGCGACGTTGGCAGCGAGCACGACGGCGACGGCGACGGCCGCATGGGCGCGGTGAACGGCGGGACGGCGATGGGCCATGCGACGGACTCCTAGCGGCGACGGCTGCGACTGGCGAACGATGCGCGTGGCCGGGCGCTGAGTCAACAGGTCTCGACCCACAGCAGCACAACCCGCCCGCCTTCGGTCGCCTGCGACGTCGCGTGGAATGGGGCCGCCCTGCCCTTGCGGACCAGGCATATTGAAGATATCATATTCAATATGCACGTTTCGCGCCCCGAATATGCGCTTCAGCTCAGCACGCTGCTCGCCGAGTTCCCGGCGGTCGCCGTGCTCGGCCCGCGGCAATGCGGCAAGACCACGCTGGCGGCTGACTATCTCAAGGTGCAGGCCCCGACCGGCCTGTATCTGGACCTGGAACGTCCCCGCGACGCGCTGCGCCTGACCGATCCCGATCTCTTCCTCTCCGGACTTCAGGACCGGCTGGTCTGTCTGGACGAGGTGCAGCGAATGCCAGGCCTGCTGCCTGTCCTGCGCAGCCTCATCGACGCGGACCGCCGCCCGGGGCGATTCCTGCTCCTGGGATCCGCCTCACCTGATCTGCGCCGGCTGGGTGCCGAGAGCCTGGCCGGTCGTCTGGCCACCATCGAGCTCAGCCCCTTCACCGTCGCTGAAGCGCAGTCCGCGGGCTTCGACGTCCAGGCGCACTGGCTTCGCGGCGGCTTTCCGCCAAGCCTACTGGCGCAGGGCGACGCCGCCAGCGTCCGTTGGCGTGAGGCCTTCATCGCCACCTTCTTGGAGCGGGACCTCGCACTACTCGGTATCCGCACCACGGCTGAGGCCATGGGTCGCTTCTGGCATATGGCCGCCCATCTCAACGGTCAGCTCCTGAACCTCAGCTCCCTGGCCAACGCATTGGACGTCAGCCACACCACCGTCCGCACCCGGGTCGACGAGATGGTTGGATCGTACATGCTGCGGCTCCTGGCGCCGTTGGCGTCCAATCTGGGCAAGCGGCTGGTCAAGAGTCCCAAGCTGTACGTTCGCGACAGCGGACTGCTCCACAGCCTCCTGACCATTCCTGACCGCGCCGCTCTATTCGCCCATCCCACCTTCGGATCGTCGTGGGAGGGCTACGTGATCCAGCAGGTGCTCAATACGGCGAGTGGATGGCGTGCTTCTTTCTACCGTACCGCGGCAGGCGCCGAGCTGGACCTCGTGCTGGAACGAGGTGGGCGACGCGTGGCCATCGAATGCAAGGCATCGTCCGCCCCCACCTTGACCCGCGGCTTCTGGTCCGCCCTGCGCGACTTGGACATCCAGGAAGCGTACGTTGTGGCGCCCGTCCTGGAGGCCTGGCCGTTGGAGCGGCGGGTGACGGTCATTCCTGTCGGCGATGTCGCGGCCGTCCTGGACGGAGGCACGAGCTCTCGATGAGCCGGCTAGGGACCAAGGCATCGGCGCATGGCTACTGTACGCGTCGAAGCCTATTCTCCGGGACGCCTCCCCACCCACGGCAGCACAACCCGCCCGCCCTCGGTCGCCCGCGCCGGCCACGATAGCGGCGGCTCGAACACCCAAATGCCGCCGTCCCCGCCCGCCACGAACACCCGCCCGCCGCGCACCGCCACGGCGTCCCGTTCGGAGCCGACGCTCAGGCCCGCCGCCGCGCCGCTCCGCAGCCAGCCGACGACGTGCAGCGCGTGCAGCGCGCCGACGTCGCCGGCGTCGCCGGCATCGAGCACCGCGACGCAGGCCGAGTCCGAGCCGGGGCAATCGGCGCCGCCAGCAAAGAGGTAGCCGTCGGCGTACGTCAGGCTCGTGATCGCGCCAGTGATGGCTACGGTCGCGCCCAACCGCGGCAGGTCCGGTGAGGCGAGGTCGATGGCCGTGATTCGAGAGGCCTGCGCGTCATCGGCGCGGTCCACCGCCGTCGCCGACGCGACGTACGCGGCCGCCGGGCCGAGCGCGACGACCGGCATGCCGTTGGCGTTGAGCCAGGGGGATGCGATATGTACGGCGGCATCGCGACGCGCGTGCTTTGGGTCGGATAGGTCCCAGAACTCGACGTCGGTGCGGCTGCCGACGGCGGCCAGGCGGCTGGCGTCGACGGCGATATCGGTCGGCTCGAAAGCGACGCTCAGCTGGATGGGCTCGATTTCGGGCGGTGGTTGGCTGAGGTCGAACAGCTGAATGCCTGGGCGATGAAGGCTCCTGCTTCGGAAGACGCTTGTGACCAGCCATGGTCCACCGTCCCCAGTACCACTTTCGACGAGCCCACTTTCGACGATCTTGTCATCGCGAGGACCACCGCCCCCCGTCATGATGCGTGCAATCTCGCCGCTTCCCCAGACCTTGTCCATGAACCGCGGCCGCGTCGGATCGCGCAGATCGAACAGGTCGGACACGAAGAAAAGTTGGTCACCGTCGCGCTGGAACAACGTCGTCCCGAAGCCGCCGGCCACGCTCAGGCGCGTGCGTCCGATGTCGTCGACCTCGCTGGCGACGATCGGGAGGTCGCGCGGTTGGGCCATCGACATCTCTCTCAGGCCGCCCTCGTAGAGCGTGGCGTACAGCAGCCCGTCGTCGGCGTCGGCGCGGAAGGCGAGGGCGTTGACCTGGCTGAGCAAGGAGAGGGTGGCGATCGGGTCGGTCTCCTTTTCGGTCCAGCGATCCGGCTCGAACACCTCGACCGTGCCGCCGCGGCCGGCCGCGACAATCCTGGCTCCGACGGCCGCGATGCCGCCCGCCGGCGGGCTCGATGTGCTTGCCCCGTGCCACCGGTCGGGCGCAGTCTCACCCTCGCGTGGCAGGGCCACAACGCCGCCGCCGCCATAGCCGCCGAAGGCGGTCACGTACGGTTGGCCCGACGCCGTCACCGCCAGCCGCCGGCAGGCGATGCAGCCGACGTTCGCGCTCCGGTCGCCCCAGCGCCCCGCCTCGCGTGGCCGCGCCGGGTCGCGCACGTCCAGCGCGATGGCGCCGCTGCGGATGCCGTAGACCAGCGCCTGGCCCGGCGGCCCGGCGGCAAGCCCATACCAGCTCTCGTCGGTGTGCGCGGCGCGGGTCTGCGGCACGCCGTCGCCGTCGAACGCGGCGAACAGCTCAAGCCGCGTCACGACCTCGCGGCCGATTCCGGGCCGATCGCCGACGGAAGCCGCCACGACGTCGCCGACGGCCACGACGTCGATTGCGTTCGCGTCGACGAGGCGCCGGCGCAGCAGCGGGTGCGCCGGGTCGCGCACGTCGACCTCCTCGAGCACGTCGACCTTACCCGTTGCGTCGACCGATCCAGGCGCGTCGCGCGAGCCGTCCGCGCCGCTATCGACCGCGTCGCCGTCGACCGCGCGGATGACGAACGCCCAGCCGGGGACGAGCGCGACCGGGCCGACGGCGCCCGGCAGCGCCAGCCGCCCGAGGATGCGCGGCGTCGCGCGGTCGTGCGCGTCGAACGTAACGAGTGTCGCCCCTGCGCCGCGCGCAGGACCGGTAACCGTGACGCCCAACCCGTCCCGCACCGCCAAGCCGAGAACGATGTCGTCCAGCACTGGCGTCCGACCGACCAGCGCGGGTGCCCGAGGATCGTCGAGGGCGAGCGCGGCGACGCGGGGGCCGTAGCCCATCCAGACGGTGTCGCCGTCGGCCGCCATCGCCTGGATCGCACCGCCGACTTGGCCGACAGGCGCGGCGGTGAAGGGCGTGGCGGCGGGGTCGGCGGTGGGGCGCGGCGTTCCCGCGGGCGGCGGACCGTCGGGCGACTGCGCGTGCCGCGTGCGCACGACGTTTCGACCGGCCCACGGCAGCGCGACGGACCAGTGGCGGTCGGGCGGGGACGCGGGGATGGCGGGGAGGTCGAAGACCGCCAGACCGCTCCAGTACGCCGCGACGTAGAGCCGGCCGCGATAAACCGCCAGGCTGTCGCCGCGGCCGCCCGTCGTGGCGTACGCGCCGATCGTTCGCGGCGCCGTCGGTGTGCGCACGTCGACCACCTCGACGCAAGGCTGCCAGAGCGGACCGCAGCCCGTTGGCACGAAGAGGAGCCCGTCGCCGATGGCCATCGGCCCGATCCGGTAGGGATGCGGCATCTGCGCCACGGTGCGCGGCGACCGCGGATCGGCCAGGTCGATGACGAGAAGCCTCGTGCCCACCGTCGGCGTGCCGCCGTCCCCGGTGGCCGGCATGGCGACGAACGCGTACCGGCCGTCGAAGGCGACTTGCACGCCGTGGTCATACTTGGACCGCGGCCCGCCGAAGCGCACGGCCGAGAGGCGCACCGGGGCTTCAGGTGTCGCGATGTCCCAGACTTCCAGCATCGGGACGCGCGCGCTGCCGGCCGTGAACGGATCGTACCCGACGGCGACGAGGCGGTCGCCCTGGAGCGCGAAATCGTTGAGGTCGAGGGTGAGCGCGATCTCGGCCACAGGCGCAAGCGACGGTTCGGGCGGCAGGCGGAAGACGTCGATGACCGACGGAAAACCGGCGCTCTCGTCGTCGCCCCACGCGCCGATCCATGCCCATGCGGCGTCCGCTCCGGTCGCGCCGGCCGTCGCCCGCGCGATGAACGCGTTCTTGCCGATCGTGCCGAGTTGTCGGGGCGCGGCGGGGTCGTGCGTTTCGAAGACGGGATAGGTGAGGTTGCCGCCGTCGTCGGCCCACGTCGAGACCAGCGTGTAGCCGCCGGCCGTCGCCATGTTGTCGGGGTCGCCATTGCCCTCCGCGCGGCCGACGAGGCGTGGTCGCGCCGGATCGTCCAGGTTGAATGTGGCGAGGGTGGTGCCGTCGAGGGCCGCGTGGAGGACGGCGTCCCCGTCCTGCTCGGCGATGGCCAGTGCGACGGGCGAGCCGATCAGCGCGCCCGAACGCGGTTCGCTCGCCGCCAGCGCGAGCCGCGGCGACGTCGCGAAGGACCGGAGGTGCGCGTCGTAGCTCGCGACTACGAGGTGGCCGCCGGCAAACGCCATCGCCGAGACCTGCGGGCGCAGCGGGAAGGCGTCGGCGGACGCCGGATCGTCGCCGTCGCGCGCCGGCGCGACGACCGCGGCCGGGCTGTCGCGATCGTCGCACGGCATCGTGAAGAGATACGGACGGCCCACACGGGAAACCGCCAGCACGCTGGGACTGCAGGCGCCGACGGCCCAGCGACCGACGATGCGCGGCGCGGCGCCGTCGCCGAGGTCGGCCGCGATCACGTCGTTGTCGGCGCCGTAGACCGTGTCGGTGCCGGCCGGACCGGGCGCGAGGTGGTCCCACTGGCTGTCCGCGTGTTCGCCGAGCCACGTGAGCCCGCCGTCCGGCGCGATGCCGTACACATCGAGGCGATGGGGGCCGTCCCACGTGTTCGGGCCGCCCCCGCGCGCCGCCACAGCCAGCCGGTTCCCCACCACCGCGATGTCGTGCACCTTGCGCCGACCCGGCGCCAGCGCGTCCAGCGTCACGACGCGCGGCCGCGCGGGATCGCGCACGTCGACGATGGCCACAGTGCCGACAAGGAACGTCCCGCCGTCGTCGCCCGCCGAGGACACGTAGCGGATCGCGTACGCGAAGCCGTTGTGCAGCACGACGGTGTTGCCCGCCCCGGCCAGCGCGATGGACGCCCGCACCGCCGGCGCCAGCGGGTCGGCGACGTCGAGCGTGACCAAGCGGCCCGTGTCCTCGGTTACGGCGACCGCGATCCCGCCGTCGACCGCGACATCGGCCACCAGCCCGCCGAGCGGAACGCTCTCGCCGAGCGCGTCCATCGCCCCGTCCGCCGCCACGCTCAGGGACGCGATGCGCGTGCCGTGCGCGATCCAAGCGACGTCGCCGCCGCCGGATGCGTTGACAGCCACCGCGCGGATGCCGCCTCCGAGCTGGCCGACGGGGCCGGGGAGCCACGGGACGGCGGGGATGTCGTCGTCCTGGGTCAAGGTCACCGCGTCGGCCCTGCGCGACGGGACGACGTCGGCGCCAGCATGAACCGTCGCGGTGGCAGGCATCGACGATGGACGGGCGACGAGGCCCGCGACAACGTTGGCTGTGGCGTACGCGACGATCGCCGCCATGCTGGCGTACGCGAGCGCGGCGAGGCGGGCGCGGGGTGGGCGCCTCACGGACGATGGTGCGGACGACGCGGGCACAGGTCGACGATTCATGGGTGAGTCCCGATGTCAGGCGGCGCTGTCGAAGGCGTCATGCAGGCTTAAACCAGTGACGCGGCGACG
>JBDTSC010000087.1:0-11538 GCA_039931375.1 Ardenticatenales bacterium | reverse complement strand
CGTCCCCCGCGTCGGCGGCGAATCGTCCGGGTACTGGATCGGCCATCCTTGTCCTCCTTGTCGAGAACCGGTGATGCACCGTCCAAGGTACCGTGTCGTAGGTGCGCGGGTCGTACCGGATCGGTGACGGTTCGGTTTCGGACGAGCCGCTCAATGCCCGCCGTTCCCGTCCAGCCATCCCCACCCTGGCCACCCGGCGGATGCCTTGTCCGCGCCCCGCCCCTATGCTACGCTGCCGCCTGAGGTGCCGCGTGCTCGGCCATGCCTCGTTGGGGGATCTCGTTGTGCGCCCGCCGCCGGTGAAGGAGGCGGGCGATAAGGGGGGAATCGTGCGCCAAATGACCATCACCCGCGGCCTAACCCGCGGCCTAACCCGCCGGCCGCTCCGCGCGCTCGCCGCGATCGCCATTCTGGGGATCGCGGCCGGCTCGGCGACGCTCGCGCCCATTGCCGGGACGCCGCCTATCGTCCACGCTCAGACGCACGTCCACGTCTACCTGCCGCTCGTCTTCCGCGCCGTCACGCGCGACGAGCTGCCGCCGGCGCCGATCGCCCCGATCGTCCCGACCGCCGCGCCGGCCACGGCGACGCCGACGCTGGACGCGCCGCCCACCGCGCCGCCCACGTTCACCGCCATCCCGTCCATCACGCCCACGCCCGCTGGGGACGGCTTCATCCGCGGCCGGCTCCTCGTCGGCACCGAGCCCGCGGCGCCCGGCACCGGGGACGGCTTCGGGCCAGGGCTGTTCCTGCTGAAGTGCAAGGAGGGCCGCAAGACGTGCGAGCGCGTCGGCCGGACCGCCGTGCTGGACGACGAGGGCCATTACCAGTTCCAGAACCCGGCGCCGCTCTCCGACGACGAGACGTATGTCGTCCATTGGCGCAACGAGACGTACGAGGATCTGTTCGGCCTGCCCGAGTGGCTCGGCGCGTGGTACTCCGAGGCGATCACGCCGCAGCGGTACACGCCCGGCGCGGAGATCACGGTCGAGGACTTCCAGCTCGCGCCGATCACGCTGACGGGCCCGCAGAACGGCGCGGGCTACCAGGGCCTGCCGTGGACGTTCACGTGGCGGCCGCGTGTGACCGAGGTCGGGACGTACCGCTGGACGATCTGCGACTGCTTCGGCGACGGCCAGTACCTGCGCGACACCGACAAGTCGTTCAAGTCCGAGCCCGTCGGCCGCGCCGGCGCCTACACGATGAACGACTATCCCTCCTTCATCAAGCGCATCGGCATCGGCATCGAGCACAAGTACTTCTGGTACGTCCACGTGGACGGTCCGCGCGGCAGCTGGGGCCAGAGCTACGAGCAGTGGATGCTTTGGTTCATCCCGAGCTTCGACGCGCTTCGCCCGTTCGGCGCCACCGGCTTCGTCCACGCCTCGAAGGCCGCCGTGCCGCCGTCGTCGCGTGCGCCGGCCGTGCATGCGCCGCGGCTGAACGCGCTTGCGGCCCGCACCGCCCTCGACGCGGACGATGAGATGAACGTCCACCTCTACCTGCCCCTCGTCTGGCGCGGCGTCGATCGCGACGCGCTGCCCAGCGCGCCCGAAGCGCCCGACGGCCCGACGGCCACGCGCCCGATCGTCGCGACATGGACGCCGACGACCGACGTGCCAACGGAGATCCCGACCGCGATCGCGACCGCCGAACCCACCGAGATCCCCACCGCGGTCCCGTCGCCGACGCCGCTCAAGCCGGCCGCGGGCACGATCCACGGCCGCTACCTGGACAACGGCACGCCGCTTTCGCCGGGATTTGGCACGGAGGGCATCTCGCAGATCGAGCTGCGGATGCGCGACGGCAGCACCGGGTCGTGGCGCAAGGTGGCCAACGCGGTGACCGTCGAGGACGGCGCGTACGCGTTCCCGTCGCCGCCGATGCTCGAGGAGGACCAGGCGTATCAGGTCTGGTGGGTGAACGACGACGTGCTCGTCCCGCTGGTCAACAGCTCGCTGCTGGGGCGCTGGTACTCGCGCAGCATCACGCCGGACCAGATGGCCGACGGCGCCGACGTGGACCTGGGCACCGCCGAGCTGCGCGACATCGAGCTGACGTTCCCGGGCAACGACGTCCACTACAGCCTGCCGCACGAGTACCGCTGGAAGACGCGCGACGAGCAGGCCAGCGAGAGCTACCGCTGGACGCTGTACAAGGCCTGCAACGACCTCAACGAACGGTTCCCTCCCGGCAGCAGCCGTACGCCGTCGCTCGGGCACGTGGGCAAGGTGATGATCAGTTCGCCGCCGTCGGGCTACCAGGAGAACGTCGAGTACTGCTGGTATGTGTACATCGAGGACGGCCTGCGCGGCAGCGGCTGGAGCTACTACCGCTACAAGACGATGTTCCTAAGCGCGCTGTCGCGCGCGCTCACCCCGCTCCGCACGGACGAAGGCTCGACGCTACGCGTAGCGTCGCCGTACCGGCTACCCGTCGTCGCGCAGCGCCGGTAGGTAGATCGCGCCGTCCCGCTCGCCCGTCGCCGTCCCGGACGGGCTGGGCGATGGCGTCGCCGTCGGAGCCGTAGCCGTCGCGCGCGGCGTCGCCGACTCGCGCGGCCACCACGGCGGCGCGTCGGCGGACCACGGCGTGCGCGTCGGGCGCGGCGCCGGCGACGGCCAGGCGGGCGTCGACGGCGCCGCGGGCGTCTGCGTCGGGCCGGCGGTCGGCGGGGGCGGGGGCGTGAAGGCCAGAGGGGGCGGGCAATCCGGAGCGCCGCCGCGGCAGGCGTACTCTTGGCCGTGGAAGCGCTCGTCCGCCCACCAGCCGCCGAACGCCAAGCCCAGGTCGCGGAACGGGACGACCGCCCCGTCTACCACGAGCACCTCGCCCTCGATCCCGACGCCCAGCGTCCAGCGCGCGCGCTCGATCTCGTGCGGCACCGTGCCGATCGCCGAAATGCTGCGGGCGGACAGGACGATCGACGCGCGCCCGATCGCCGCCAGCGGGACGCGGAAGGCGTGCTGCGACGCCGCCAACCGCACGGGCGACGGCTGCAGCGTCATCGTCATCCCGTCCCCGGCCCGCACCGTGGCGACGACGTCCGCCGGCAGCCAGCCGTCGTTGCCGATCGTCAGCACGAGGTCCGATCCGTCGACGCGGGCGTCGTTCAGCTCGATGTTGGGCGTGGAGGCCAGCAAGTACGTCGCGAAGCGCGTCCAGCGATCGACGGCCGGCAGGATGCGGTCGGGGTTCGGGTTGAAGCCGACGCCGATGCTGGACGCCACCGTGAACGCGCCCGTCGCGCCGATGCGCTCCACGAACACGGTGTCGTCGGAGCCGTACGTCTCGGGCGAGAACGCGTAGGCGCCGCGCGTCTTGTAGAGCCAGTCCATCGTGCTGCCGAACGCGCTGTACAGGCCGCGGGCGGTCCAGACGTGCGGCGAGCCGTGGTAGCCATTGACCTCGGTCAGCTCGGAGCCCTTCGCGCCCATCAGCTCGTACGCGCTGGCGTCCGGCAGCGGCTCGCTGCCCGAGAAGCCCCACGGGTGCAGCAGCAGGTCCGTGCCGGAGTGATACGACACCGCCATCGCCAGGTGGCCGATCCGCTCGACGAAGTCGCGGACGGTCCGCGTCTCGGGCTCGGACCACACGGACGGACCGCGGTACGTCTCGGCGTCCACCCGCGGCTCGCCCCGATCCCACAGGACGTCGTAGTTGCGGTTGGGGTCCGTCCCGCCGATCGGGTCCTCCTCGACGAACCCATCTCCGTCCGCGTCCACGCGCGGCAGCGTCCGGACATGCCCGCCGAAGGCGCCCGTGAAATGGCCGAGGTCGAACTGCGGCCGACCGGCCAGATGCTGCTGCCACCCGTCGACGAACGGGTTGTCGGGATGCGCCTCTGCCCAGGCGTCATCGAACATCCACCGATCGACCCCAAACGTGCCGTAGCCAAAGCCGACCGGCGCGTCCTCGTCCACCTTGCCGTCGCCGTCGTCGTCGCAGCACGTCGGGTTGGCGGTCTTGCGCCACGTCTGGTTGTCCACGAGCGCGATCGCGTTGCCGTCGACGTTGACGCTGGGCACGAAGTAGGCGGCGCGCGTGTCCACCAGGTACGTCAGCGTCGGGTCGACGCCGTAGCCGGCCACGAGGGTCCAGAGCGTGTGCAGCGGCACCGCGGCGCTGACCAGCTCGCGCGCGTGGTGCTGGCCGTCCGTGTACATCGCCGGGCGGTCGTCGACCCGCTGCGCCGCGCGTTCGTTCGTCACGCGCGCCGCCAGGATCGGCCGCCCCTGCCACGACCGGCCGATCTCGAAGACCTCGACCAGATCCGGGTAGTCCGCCTCGAGCTGGCGCAGGAAGGTGTTGATCTGTTCGGGCGTCCCGTAGTGGTCGAACCCGAGGGCGTAGCCCTTCGGCCCAGGCAGCTCGTCCGCCGCCGCCGCCTCGACCGCCCGATCGACGTTCGCCGTCGGCAGCGCGTCCGGCGCGAGCTCGGACCACGGCGCGTCCCCCTCGAGGTACTCGCCGAGCGGCCGCGGCGCGCGCGGCGCGGAACGCGTGGCGGGCGGGCCTGCGCCGAGGGCGGCGGCGAGGGCGAACAGGAGCGCGGCGTTGGCGGGAACGGCGAGTCGTAGGAAGCGGCGGGGCAGCGGACGGCGCATGCGGGAACCCCCAAGGTGGTGGCGGGTAGGGGGAGATTGTAGGGCGGGTGGGGGATTGGGGGGAGGACGCCCTCATCCCGCCTCTGCCCTGAACGGGCAGAGGCTGCCCTTCTCCCACGTCGTGGGCGAAGGGCTCGTTGGCGGGTGCTGATGCGCAAGCCGGACGACCAGCGTCATCGAAACGCTAGCGCATCAGCCTGCAAGGACGAGGCCCTCGCCCACGTCGTGGGAGAGGGCCAGGTTGTGCCCGTTCAGGGCACAACCTGGGTGAGGGTCCGCGGCCCGCCCCCCTCAAGGCGTAGGCCACGGCTCCGCCACCGCCCCCAGCGGCTCCACCAGCCGCACCCCGCGTTGGCGCGTGATCTCGGCGTGCTCCTCCGCGCTGGCGTACACGGCCACGCGGCCGGTGCGGCTGCACGTGGTGACCAGCGGTTCGCCGCGCACGAGGAACGTCGGGTCCTCGGGCATCCGGCGCGGCCATGCCCATTCGGCCAGGTGGCCGGCGCCGGCGACCCAACGGCGGACGCCCACGTCCAGGCGGAACGTCAGCAGCTCGGCCGGCGTGTCGACGAGTTCGCCCCAGCGCACGAGCGTCGCGTAGCGGTCCAGCAGCTGCGGCCGGAAGGCTTCGAGCGCCGTCGGCCACAGCGGTCCGGCGTCCGCGACCTGGCGGACGACGCGGTACGGGATCGCGCACTGGAACGCATCGGCATGGCGCTCCGCGAACGCGACCAGCGCCTGCCACTGGCGGTCACCGTAGTCCGTCGGATGGTACCGCCGCCGGCCGTCGGGCCGAGCGCCGGAGCGGGGGGTGGCGTTGGGCACGGGTGGCTCCTGTAGGGTAGAAGAGGGGGCGTCGCGCGCAGCAATGATCGTGCCGCGATGGGAAACACCTCGCGCCGCCCCCCGATTGTGCCCGTAGGGGCGATGCAAACTGCATCGCCCATGACGCCCGCTCCACCATCACGCCCGCCCCACCCACCGCGCCCGTGCTCGCCCGTGCCTGACCGGCGGCCTGATGCGGGTGGGCGTCAAGGGCGATGCAATTTGCATCGCCCCTACAGGTCTACGTCGTGGGGGCCGCTTTCGCGTTGGCCGGCGGGGCTGATCCGGACGAACTCCGCGGTGGCTTGGAGCTCCGGGATCGTGCGGGCGCCGGCGTAGGAGAGGCCGCTGCGGAGGCCGCCGACCAGCTGGTAGAGGATGCTGTCGACGGGGCCGCGGTACGGGACGCGCGCCTCGACGCCCTCGGGCACGACGCGCTCATATTCCTTCTTGGGGATCTGGGCGGCGGGCAGCTGGCGTTCCGTGGCCTGTAGGGCGATGTTCGCTTCGAGGGACGCCATGCCGCGCGTCACCTTGAACCGCCGGCCGCCGCGCACGACCACCATGCCGGGGCTCTCGCGCGTGCCGGCCAGCAGGCTGCCGATCATCACGCTCTGCGCGCCGGCCGCCAGCGCCTTGACGAGGTCGCCGGCCGCCTTGATCCCGCCATCGGCGACCATCGGGACGCCGGCCGCGCTGGTGATCGGCGCGCACTCCGCGATCGCCGTGAGCTGCGGGACGCCAAAGCCGGTGACGATCCGCGTGACGCAGATCGACCCGGGGCCGATGCCGACCTTGATCCCGTCCGCGCCGGCGTCGATCAGCCGCTGCGTGCCCTCGGCGGTGGCGACGTTGCCGACCACCATGTCCCAGCCGTCGCCGAACGTGCGCCGCAGCTCGCGCGCGGCGTCGACGGCCATCACCGAGTCGCCGTGGGCGATGTCGATGACGAGCGCGTCCGCGCCGGCGTGGAGCAGTTGCTCGGCGCGCTCCAGGTAGCCGGGCCGTACGCCGACGGCCGCCGCCACGCGCAGGCTGCCCGTCGGGTCGAGCGTCGCGTTGGGAAAGGCGATGCGGTGCTCGATGTCCTTGGCGGTGATCAGGCCGACCAGGCGTCCCTCGGCGTCGATCAGCGGCAGCTTCTCGATCCGGTGGCGGTCGAGCGTTTGGCGTGCCTCGGCGGCGCCGGTGCCTTCGGGCGCAGTGATCAGCCGCGCGCCCGGCGTCATCACCTCGGCGATCGTCGCGCTGTCGTCGTCGAAGAACATGATGTCGCGCCGCGTGACGATGCCGACGGGCCGTTGCTCGGCATCGACCACGATCACGCCGCCGACGCCGTCCTCGCCCATCAGCGCGCGCGCGTCGCCGACGGCGGCGTCCGGCGGCAGCGTGAGGGGCGCCTTGACGATCGTCGCCTGGCTGCGCTTGACCCGCCGGACCTCGTCCGCCTGCCGGCCGATCGTCAGGAAGCGGTGGATCACGCCGATGCCGCCGGCCCGCGCCAGCGCGATCGCCATCTCGCTCTCGGTGACCGTGTCCATGTTGCTCGACACGATCGGCATGGCCAGGGCGATGCGGCGGCTGAACAACGTGTGCGTCATGGCCAGCCCGCGCGAGCGGACCTCGCTGTAGCGCGGCACGAGCAGGACGTCGTCGAACGTCAGGGCCGCATCCGGGCGGATGCGAAGGCCGCCGTGCGGCGCGGCGCCGTTGCGCGCGGAGTGGGTGGGGACGGGGCGGTCGAAGACGTTGTCCATGGCCTTAACTCCCGACGATTCGTGGTCTGCTCAGGTCCCGGTCGGCCGGGATCGGGCCGACATGAGGCGGGTCGACACGGGGCGAGCTGATGATGCGCGAGCCGATGATGTGCGAGCCGATGATGCGCGGGTCGATGATGCGCGAGTCGACACGGCACGGGTCGACACCGCGCGGGGCGACGGGGATCGGGGGCGGCGTTGGCTAGCCCTGCCGGATCGCGGAGCGGTCGGGGTGGGCGGCGTCGGCCGGCGGCCATCGTAGCACAACGCTAGGGGGTGCGACGCAATCCGGGCGTTGGGATCGGGGCATTGGCCGCCGCGTCGACCGGCGACCATCGCGCGCACACCAGGACGCCGTCCGGATCGCGGGCCACCCCGAAGAACGGCGCCGGATCGTACGTCTGGTCGATGTCGGTCTCGTTCCCGTATCCAACTTCGGCACCGTCGCCGGTCGCCGCGGCCCGGCCCATCACGACCGAGACGTGGACGTGCAGCCCGACGGGCTTGGCCGGATCGCCGGACCACGTGCCCTGGCGCCCGAGCAGCTCGCCGGCGCGCACGGGCCGGTCGTGCGTGCCGGGCGGGAACGCGGGCGCGATGAACGACGTCGCGCCATCGGCCGATGCCATGTGGGCGTAGTACGTAAAGATGACGCCGCCGACGGGCGGGCGGGCGGCCAGCGGCGGGAAGTCCGCCGGAAACGCGGGGTGGCGGATGATCACGGCGCTGCGCCAGTCCGCTTCGCGCGTCAGGAGGCCGTCGTAGGCGGCGAAGACGGGCGTGACGTTCTCGGCGTCGTCCGGGCTGAAGATGTCGAAGCCGGTGTGGCGGTGGCCGGGGTAGAAGTGGTCGTCCCAGCCGTAGCCGATGAACCCGTCGGACGGGATGCGCATCGGCGCGTCCGCGCAGCGGTTGCCGCCGTAGACGAGCCACGCGTCGTGGCTCGAGGGACCGTTGCGGATCCAGTCCCGCACGCGATCGTGCTGCGGCTGGCCGTTCGTCGCCCAGCGGACGAGCAGGGCGGCCGCGACCCCGGCCGCGAGGACGATGGATACGCCGAAGCGGCGAGCCCGTGCGCTGCCCGGGAGGCGGGGGGCCGAAGGTCGGGGTGGTAGCGGGGATGCGGGCGGGAGCAAGGGCATGCGCGGATTGTAGCCGCCGCACTGCGCCTTAACGCAGGCGACGGCAGGTGGGGGTCACCTGCCGTCAGCCTAATGGATGCGCCGGTCTGAAGTTTCCGCCACCGGTAAGGCGGTCATCCGGGCGCGTCAGGGGCGATTCGATCTCCCTTGACGCGCCTGCGCTTGCGTTGATGAATCGTCGATGGATCAGCGCGTTCGGTCCGTAGATGGCAAGAGAATACCCGCCGGACGGAGCCCTTGCTTGACCGCAACGTCCCGACGCCGTGACGGCAGCCTGACGCGATGCTGACGGTCGATGGCGCGATCAGGGTGACGATCATCGACATCGGGTAAGCGATCCTCCAGCGAATAATCAGCGATCCCTCAGCGACCGGCCGCGGCGGCGCGCGCCGCCCACTTGGTCTCCGCTTGCGCGCCGGGGATCGAGCCCGCTATTCTCTGCACCTTATACCCTGGCTGCGCCTGAAGCGCCGGCCCGCCGCCCGACCTTTCGGTCCGCGGCGCCCGACGCCAACGCTCCCCTGGAGGCGATGCCAACGGTGCCCCACACCGCGAACGGCACATCGGCTGCCACGCCCGACGACGCCGGCGACGCGCGCGCCGGCGATTCGGCGACGGCGACGCTCGACGCCGCTGTTGCGACCCTGCTACAGGAGGTCGGGCGCCGCTACACGGACGCGGACGTCGACCGCACCCGCAAGGCGTACGAGGTGGCGGCGGCCGCGCACGCATCCCAGCGGCGCAAGAGCGGCGAGCCCTACATCATCCACCCGGTGGCCGTGGCGCAGATCGTCGCGGAGTTCGGGCTCGACCCGGACGCGATCGCCGCGGCGCTGCTGCACGATGTCGTGGAGGACACCGCCGTCGGGGACGCCGAGCTGCGGGCCACGTTCGGCGACGGGGTGGCGGATCTCGTGCGCGGCGTCACGAAGATCAGCGAGATCGAAGCGCGGGACATGAGCGCGGCGCTGCCGCGCGAGGGCAAGGACAAGGAGCGCGACCGTGAGCTCGCGACGGAGGCGGAGAACCTGCGGCGGCTGCTGCTGGCGTCCGTCGACGACCTGCGCGTGATCCTGATCAAGATGGCGGACCGCCTGCACAACATGGAGACGCTGGCCGCGCTCAAGCCCGAGCGCCAGCAGCGGATGGCGCGTGAGACGCTCGAGATCTACGCGCCCTTGGCCAATCGGCTGGGCATCTGGCAGTTCAAGTCGATGTTCGAGGACCTGTCGCTGAAGGTGCTCGAGCCCGAGGCGTACCACCTCATCGACACCGTCCTGTCCGGCCGGCGGGACGAGCACGAGGCGTACCTGCAGGCGGCGATCGACATGCTCAAGGAGCGGTTGACGGCTGCCGGCATCGACGCGGAGATCAAGGCGCGCGCCAAGCACATCACGTCCGTCTACGCCAAGATGAAGCGCAAGGACATGGACGCGGACCAGATCCTGGACGTCCTGGCGATGCGCGTGCTGGTCGATTCGAACGAGAAGTGTTACAGCGCGCTGGGCGTCGTCCACCAGCTCTGGGATCCCATCGAAGGCGAGTTCGACGACTACATCGCCAAGAAGAAGCCCAACCTCTACCGCTCCCTTCACACGACGGTCAAGGGCCCGGACAACCGGCCGCTCGAGGTCCAGATCCGAACCCACACGATGGACGAGCTGGCCGAGTACGGCATCGCCGCGCACTGGATCTACAAGGAGAACGCGAACCTGTCGGCCGAGGTGCAGCGGCAGATCGCCGAGCTGCGGCGGACCCTCGAATCGCGGGACGCGGACGCGCCGGACGCGCTGACGTTCGTGGAGGGGCTCAAGGCGGACGTGTTCCGCGACCAGGTCTACGTCTTCACCCCCAAGGGCCGCGTGCTCGAGCTGCCGACCGGCGCGACGCCGATCGACTTCGCGTACCGCATCCACTCCGAGGTCGGCAATCGGTGCCGCGGCGCGATCGTGAACGGCAAGATGGTCGCGTTGAACACGGCGTTGAACACGGGCGACACGGTCCGGATCGTCACGACCAAGGGGGACGATGCCGGGCCGAGCCGCGACTGGGCGAACCCGGCCCTTGGCTACGTGGCCTCCGCCCACGCGCGCGAGAGGATCAAGCAGTACTTCCGCCGCCAGCTCCGCAGCGACTCCGTCCGCCAGGGCCGCGACGTCGTGGAGCGCGTGCTGCGCAAGCTCGGGATGACGCGCACGAAGGTCGAGGTCATCGCCCGCCTGTTCGGCGACGACGGGGTGGAGGACTTCCTGGCCGCCGTCGGCCGCCAGGAGATCGCGCCGCAGACGCTCTCGCAGCGGCTTCTCGAGCACGAGGCGTCCACGCGGCCCGTCGCCAAGCAGAAGCCGCCGGAGCCGGAGCCGTACGGCCTGCCCAAGACGACCGCGCCGGTGACGCTGTTCGGGGCCGACCAGGTTCAGACGCGCATCGCCCGCTGCTGCAACCCGCTGCCAGGCGAACCGGTCGTGGGCTATCTGACGCGCGGTCGCGGCGTGACGCTGCACCGCACGGATTGCCGCAACATCGCCGCGCAGCGGGCCAAGGAGCCCGAGCGGTTCATCCAGGTGGCCTGGGCGCCGCGCAAGAGCCAGACGGTGCCCGTTGAGCTGCACGTGTACGCGATCGACCGCAGCGGGCTCGCCCGCGACATCGCGGATGTCGTCAGCCGGAACGGGATCAACATGCAGGGGATCAGCGCTCTTGCGCGCGATCGGGACGCGCTGGCTGTCGTTGCGGTCGTGGTCGAGTTAGAATCGACGGATCACTTGGCCGATCTCATCGACAAATTGCAGAACGTCACGAACGTCATCGACGTCCGCCGCGCCGCTGGCTGAACGTGACCGCGCCCGCGTCGATCCGCCGACGCCGGACCTAGGCCGACCGACCAAAGGGAACCAACGCATGCCGGACGACCCGACGACCTCGGACCCATACGACGCTCCAAACACCGATCCGGGTCGGCCCGATCCGGCGCCCGCCGTCGGGGGCGCGGCCCCGTGGTCCGCCGCCGGCGATGCCGCCGCGTTGAACCCACTGGCGCCGACCGAAGGACCGGGATCCGAGGCGGACACGCCCGGTGCGCCATGGCCCGACGCAGCGCCGGCCGCCGCGCAGTCCTATAACTCCCCCGAAGTCCCCAACGCCGGCTGGCCCGCCGATCCGGCGCCCACCGCCCCGTTCAGCTCCGCCGCGGACGACGCCTTCGCC
>JBDTSC010000086.1:0-11581 GCA_039931375.1 Ardenticatenales bacterium | reverse complement strand
GCCGTCCGGCCGCCCGGCCCGCGGCAGCCGCTTTGCGTACGCCTGGCGCGACCCGGACGGCATCACGTACGGTGGCGCCGGCTACGTGCCGCAGATCCGCCTCGTCCTTGGCGAGCCGCGGCTCCGGGGCATCTGGCCCGGCGGGGCCGTGACGGTCACCGTTGCCGACCGCGACGGGCGGACGATCGGGCGCTGGTCACAGCGCACGTCGAGCGGCGACACGCGACCCGTCGCCCTGTTCGACGCGCGCTCTGGGCCTCAGAGCGGCCTGCATCGCCTGGCGCCCGACGAGCGCGTTGAAGTCGTCGTCGGCGGCGACGAGCCGGTGGTCTTCACGGTGCCCAACCTGGCGCTCGCGCTCGACGACGATCGCGGACGGCTGACCGGGCGGCTGCCGACAGGCACGCGCGGGACGTTGGCCGTACTCGAGCCAATCGACGGTGACATCGACCCGCTGCGGACGCTGCACGACGTCGCGGACCGACGGGTCGTCCACCGCGCTACGCTGCCGATTCAGTCGGCGCCCGACGGGACGTTCGACGTTGCGCTGGCCGGGCTGCGCGACGTCGAGGGCCACGCGCTGCCCAGCCATCGCCTGGTGGAGTACGTCGTCACCGCCGAGAGGGCGGACGGGAACGCGTTTATGGGCGTCGTGGCGCAGCCGTGGCTGTGGATCGACGCGCAGGCCGTGACGGCGGAGGGCTTCGGTCCGTCGGGGCAGGCGGTGCGCGTCGATGTCGCGGACGCGGCGGGGCGGGTCGTCGTCGACGGTGGTTCGGGCGACAAAGGCGCCGGGTCGATCGACCAGCCGGTGTGGTCCGTGCCGCTCGTCGACGCCGTCGGCGCCGCGACGGCGCTGCGGCCGGGCGACCGCGTCACCGTCACGATCGGCGCCTCGCGCAGCGCGCTGACGGTGCCGGCGATGGAGGCGTACGTCGACCTGCCGGCGCGCGAGGTCCGCGGGCGGGCCGCGAGCGACACGCCGTTCACCATCGCGCTGCTCGGCGAGTCGTGGGGCGAACGCCGCTGGGTCGTGCGCACCGGGCCGGACGGCGCGTTCGCGTCGCCGCTGCCCGCCGATGTGCCGTTGTTGCACGGGGATTGGGGCAACATCGAGGGCCGCGCCGGGCCACACGTCGTCACCGCCCAGGTCGTGGTCCCGTCCATGTTGGTCGACCTCAGCGTCGGGCGGATCTGGGGCCGCGGCGCAGCCGGCGCGCCGGTCGACGTGACGGTGCTGCGCGGCGGCCAACCGATCGCCGCCGGCCGCCGGATCGTCGACGACTGGCTGGGGTACGATCTCGATCCGCACGACCCGAGCGGCCGGCGCGTTCGGCCCGAAGCAGGCGACGTCATCGTCCAGCGCATCGCGGGCCGCCCGCCGTTGACGGCATCCGTGCCCGTCTTCACGGCCCGCTGGGAGCGGGATGTGGACGCGATCCGTGGCTCCGTGACGCCCGGCAGCCGCCTGGACGTGCTCCGCCCGTACCAGCTGGCGCTGACCAACGCCGACTGGGACCTGGGGTTGGCGGACGTGGCGGCGACGGGCGCGTTCACCGTTTCAGCGCGCCACCGCAGCGGGCTGGCCACCGGGTTGGACGCCGTGCTGCAGGCCCGGGCGCCCAGCGGCGTCAGCGCGTGGCGCTGGGTGATCACCCCGGTCCTCAACATCCCGCACGGCGGCGACAGCGTCTGCGGCCAGGCGCTGCCCTGGGCACGCGTCCACGCCGCCGTCACGACGGAGGGCGCCACCGTCCAGGGCGACGGAACGGCCGACGCCACCGGCCGGTTCCGCATCCCCTTGCGCCAGTCCGACGGCCGTCCGGTCACGCTGGCCACCGGCGACATCGTCCGCGCCGCGGTCGACGGCGTGGCCCTCGAGGCGACGCTGCCGCCGCTGACGTTCCGCGTCGAGGGCGCCGCCGGTCGGGGCGTCGGCACGGCGCCGCCGGGCGCATTTGTCTCGATCGAGCACCCCGTGGGCACCTGCGCGCCGGTGGACGACTCCGACCCCATCGGCGGGCCGGGCTGGCTGTACACGAGCCAGACGATCGCCGACAGACAGGGCGCGTTCGACGCCCCGCTGCCCGCGCTGCCCCGCGACGTGTCCGCCGCCCGCCCGCCCGCCTTCGAGGCCGCGATCCTCGACGCCGCCGGCCATCGCCACTTCCGCCTGAGCCGCGCCCTACGCCTGACGGCCGTCGTCGACACGGACCGCGTGCTGGGCGAGGCGGACGCCGGGAGCGACGTCGCCATCACGCTCGCGCGCCCCGGCGGCCTCGTCGCCCGTGGCAGGGCGATGGCCGATGCCGTGGGCCGCTTCACCGCCACGCTGGCGGCCGAGGGCGGCGCGCCGCTGCGGCTGCAGGCGGGCGATCGCGTTGACGCCAGCGCGGACGGCGAGGCGCGCGGCCTGACGATTCCGCCCCTGGCCGTCGACTGGCGTCCCGACACCGGCCTGACGGGCCGCACAGACGCCGGCGCGTCCGTTCTGGTGCGCCTGTCGTTGCCCCGGGGCCGGCTCCTCGGGCAGGACACGGACGTCCTGTTCCCCCTCACCGCCGACGCCGCCGGCCGCTTCGCCAGCGCCGCCGCCGGATCGCGCGGCGCCTGGACGGCCGCCGACGTGCGGCGCGTCGAGGTCTGGCGGTCGCTGGCGGAGGACGACCGGGCGATGGTGGCGTTCGAAACGGGCGACGGGCCTGGGCCAAGCGCGACGCCGTCGCCGGTGGGCACGCCGCGACCGCCGAGCGGCGGGGGCGTCGCGCGGGTGCTGCTGCCGTGGGTTGGACGGGGGGCAGGGGAATGAGCCGCGCGCTGGCCGTCGCACTCGCCCTGCCGCTCGCCGTCGCGTCGATCGCGGCCTGCGCCGCCCGGCCGACATCCACCCCGGCCCCACCCACAGCCACCTCGTCGCCCCGCGCATCCGCCACCCCCACCGCAACCGCCACGCCGACGCCCCACCCGTTGTCCATCGACTTCCTGCGCCAAAAGGCCCATCCGGGCGGCCCGCTGACCGTCGTGCGCGATCTTGGCGTCAAGGGCAACTACCGCCAGTCGATCGTCCGTTACCCGTCGGACGGCCTCGCGATCCAGGCGCTTCTGACGGTGCCGCTCGGTGATCCGCCGCCGACCGGGTGGCCGGCGATCGTGTTCAACCACGGCTACATCCCGCCGGCGCAATACCGCACGACGGAGCGCTACATCGCGTATGTCGACGCCTTCGCGCGCAGCGGCTACGTCGTGCTCAAGAGCGACTATCGCGGGCACGGCGAGAGCGAGGGGGATGCGACGGGCGGCTATGGCGATCAGGGCTACACGTCGGACGTCCTGAACGCGCTGGCGTCCCTCCGCCGGCGGCCCGACGTCGACCCGGATCGGATCGGGATGTGGGGGCACTCGATGGGCGGCTGGGTCACGCTGCGCTCGATGGTGACGACGGACACGATCAAGGCGGGCGTCATCTGGGCCGGTGTCGTCGCGAGCTACCCGGACCTGCTGACGCGCTGGCGACGGCCGGACGCTCCGACGCCGGACACGGCTTCGACGGCGGGCGGCCTCAACCCGGCGTCGTCCGCCGGCCGCCGCTGGCGCACGGACCTCGTCGCGCGGTTCGGCGAGCCGGATGCGAACCCAACGGCGTGGGCGCCGCTGTCCGCCAACAGCTACCTGGCCGATCTGTCGGGCCCGATCCAGCTCCACCACGGCACGGCGGACCACAGCGTGCCGCTCGGCTTCTCGGAGACGCTGGTCGACGAGATCCACGCCGTCGGCGGCGACGTCGAGCTGTTCACCTATCCCGGGGACGATCACAACATCGCCGCGAACCTGTCGACGGCCTTGGCTCGTTCGGTAGCGTTCTTCGACGCCCACGTGAAGGGCAGCGCGCCCTGACGGGCTTGACACATCGACCGGCATCGATACAATTCATATCGATCGACATCGATTCATTGGGGCGAGCCATGACCACCATCCAGAGCCCACCTGTCCAGAGCCCACCTGTCCAGAGCACACCTATCCAGAACACACCTGTCCAGCCGACATCCGTCGCCTTCGCCAAGATCCTCGCCGACGACACGCGCCAGCGCATCATGACGTGCTGCTGCTGCCGCTGGCGCTCCGTCGGCGACATCGTCGAGGCGATGGGCGGGGACGTGGCGCAGCCAACGGTGTCGCACCATCTGGCGGTGCTGCGCGAGGCCGGCCTCGTGCGGCTGCGGCGGGACGGGCGGCAGGCCTTCTACACCCTCGACCAGGAGCGCGTGGCGGTTTGCTGCGGCCAGATGCTGACGTCGTTCGCGCCGGAGACGGCGGCGGCGGCGGCGGTGACGGCGTGCTGCGAGGGCTGCGGCGACGGCGGCGCGACGTCGAGCCCGATCGATCTCCTCATCGGATAAGGCCTGGGAGGCAATTCATTTTGCCCGAATCGATCGATGTGGATCGATGGGTTTTTCGGTGCGAGGCAGCGGCCCTGCATCGACGTCCGGCTGAGCTATCGGCTCGGCCGCCAGTTGGATAGGAGAAGTGTTCCATGAACGAATCGACCGGCTCATCTACCCCGAACGGCGCCGAGACGGCGGCATGCGATTGCAACGGCGGCTGCTGCAACGGCGGCTGCTGCGGCGGGGGTTGCTGCGGGGGCGGCGGTGGCTGCCACTGCGCCGGTGCCAGCGCGTCGGCAGCCACCGGCGGCGGGTGCTGCGGCGGCTGCGAATGCGGCACCGGCGGCGGCTCGGCCAGCGGCATCACCGCCTAGCCGGAGCCGACCTCGAAGGCGCCTGCCGGCGATTCCATCCGTCGGCAGGCGCCTTCACGCACTCCCGCGAATCCAGGCATACAGGTGCGCTGCCGCAAGCGCGCCGGCGATGGGTGCAACCCAGTAGATCCAATGGTGGTCCCAGCGTTGGGTGATGAGCGCTGGGCCGAACGAGCGCGCGGGGTTCATGGAGGCACCCGTCAGCGAACCGCCCACGAGCGCATCGAAGGCGACGGTGACGCCGATGGCGAGTCCGGCGAAGCCGACGGGAGCGCGATCGTCGGTGGCCATCGCCATGATCACGAACATCAAGGCGAAGGTGAGCAGAAACTCGACGCCCAGCCCAAGGACCGTGCCCACCTGGGTGGTCGTCACCCCGAGGGACAGGTCGCCGGTCAGCCGCGTCCGGACAAGCGCCAGGCAGGCGGATGCCGTCGTGGCACCGACGATCTGTCCGAGCAGGTAGGTGGGCACGAGGCCGGACGGGAATCGTCCGGTCGACCAAAGGCCGATCGTCACGGCCGGATTGAGATGGGCGCCCGACAGATGCCCTGTCGCGTAGATCATGCCCATTACGACAAGGCCGAAGGCCAGCGCGATGCCCACCGGGCCGATGGCGCCTTGAAGGTGATCGTCGGCCATGATCGTGCCGGTGCCGACGAGCACGAGGAAGAACGTTCCCAACGTCTCGGCGGCTAGGCGTCG
The DNA here is from genome assembly GCA_039931375.1 of Ardenticatenales bacterium. Lineage (GTDB taxonomy): Bacteria > Chloroflexota > Anaerolineae > Epilineales > Epilineaceae > Avedoeria. The sequence goes on along the minus strand of JBDTSC010000086.1, from coordinate 6,120 downwards.
GATGGTCATGGGGTGCCGTCCCGTCGGTTCCAACGCAAAATAGTCGGCGGACCTAGTTCACCGAGCAACCGACGAACGCCCGGAGACTGACGACTCGGGCTATTCCTTGGCCGCTGCCGGGCGTTCAGCGCCGGTCCAGACTGGCGAGCAGCGCCTCCACTCGCTTCCCGATGTCGTCCCGAATCGCGCGCACGGCGTCCAGGCCGACTCCGGCAGGGTCGTCGACCTCCCAGTCCTCGTAGCGCTTGCCGGGATAGAGCGGGCAGGCATCACCGCAACCCATGGTGACGACGACATCGGCCGCCCGAACCACTTCGTCGGTCCAGGGCTTCGGGAACTGCTTGCCAAGGTCGATGCCGCGCTCCTTCATGGCCACGATCGCGTTCTCGTTCACCTCCCCGTCCGGGGTCGAGCCGCCTGACATGACCTTGACGCGGTCGCCCGCAAGGTGGTCGAGCCAGCCGGCGGCCATCTGGGATCGGCCGGCGTTGTGAACGCACAGGAAGAGCACGGCGGGCATGTCCGATGTGACCTTGCCTTCCGCCTTCGCCAGCGACCACAACCGATCGTGAGCGAACCGCTCGGCGAACAGAGGAATGAAGGCGTGCACTCGGGCGCGGGTGAGGATCTCATCCAGCGACTCGGCCAGAAACCGCTCGATGGTCTCGGCGCTGAAGTAGCTGGCGAATTCCCCTTTGAGGCGGCCGGCCGCACTCCGAAGCAGCGGCTGAAACTCAAGCGGGAAGTCGCTGAGGCTGTTTGGCATGGGCTGTGACACGCTTGGATCTCCTTCGTTCGGGCGCGTCCGTTTCGTGCGCACAGGCTAGCTCTGCGTCGCGACGACGCAGGGACCGAGCCGATCGATCCGGTGCGCGATCTCGTCAAAGGCGTCTTCGAACACCTTGAGATCGGACCGGCTGGCCGGGTCCGGCACCGACCAATGAAGGTGGCGCGCGTTGGGGAAAAGAACGGCATGCTCGAACGCCAGATCGCAGACGCTGACGACGAGCCCAGGTGCACCGTGCAACGGGTCATAGCCGCGCGGCACTTGCCCGCTCAGATCCAACCCGCGCATTCCGGCGGCCTGCACCGCTAAGGGGTGAACATGCGCGGCCGGCTGCGTTCCCGCCGACTCGGCCGGTATCGTCGAGTGTCGATTCCAGTAGGCCGCGGCGAACTGCGATCGTGCGGCATTGTGACGGCAGACGAACAGGATGTTCGCCGCTTCGACGCGAGCGGTTCGCACCAGGCCGTCCGGAAGGTCCGGAGCTAGGCGGACGTAGCGGCGGCGGCCATCCCCTTCCGAGCGAAGCCGGAGCACCAAGCCAGCGGACTCCAGGGTGTCCAGGTGATGCGCGAGGAGATTGGAGGGAATGCCGAGTCGATCCTCGAGTTCAGACGGCGAGCAATCGGTAAGGGTGAGAGTCTCGATGATGGCCAAACGGCTGGGCTCACCCAGTGCCGCGAAGACGGCAGCTCGATGCTGAAGGTCGGGGTTCTCTGCTACGGCGCTCATTGCCTCAATGATGATTGAGTGATCAAATGCGGTCAAGCAGTCGGCCGCTTGGAACGTGCAACAGACTGAAAGGCACAAACAGAGCCGGATATCGGGGAACGCCGCGTGTTGATGCCGTAGACCAAACGTTCTATACTCCGCGACGTATAATCCCGCCGCAATCATCCACCCACCCCCTTGCCGCCGACCGACAGGTCGGCATCGTCAGCGCCCGGAGCACGCCATGACCATCGCCCAGCCCCTGCTCGATCTCGACGGCACGCGCGATGAGGCCGAACCGACGGTTGCGAACGGCGCGAGCGCAACCGTCGGCGTGCTCGCGGCCGACGCTGACGCTGACGCCGACACCGACGCTGACGACGATGCGCCGCCGTCGTCGGCGCCGTCGGCCGCAGCAGCGCCCGCGGCCAAACCGGCTGCGCGCTCGCGCAAGGCGGCCGCGGACGCGGCGGACTACGACGCATCGTCCATCACCGAGCTTGGGTTTCCCGAGGCCATCCAGAAGCGGCCCGGGATGTACATCGGCAGCCGGAGCAACCTCGGGCACCTGCTGGTCGAGATCGTCGACAACAGCATCGACGAGGCGATGGGCGGGCACTGTTCGCGGATCGACGTCACGCTGAACGCGGACGGCAGCGCGACGGTGGTGGACGACGGGCGCGGCGTGCCGACGGCGATCCACCCGGACAGCGGGCTGTCCGCGCTCGAGATGGCGTTCACGAAGCTCCATACGGGCGGCAAGTTCAACCAGGACTCGTACTCGACGTCCGGCGGTTTGCACGGCGTCGGGATAAAGGCGACCAACGCGCTCTCGGCGTGGCTCGTCGTCGAGGTGCGGCGCGACGGCGTCGTGTACCGGCAGCGGTACGAGCACGGCTACGTGAAGTCGCCCGTCGAGGTCCTGGACCCCAAGACGCGCAAGACGATCGGCGTCGTCGGCGACGCGGCGGCGGGCGCAGCGGCGAAGAAGGCGGCGGACCGGCAGCAGGGCACCGGCACGACGATCTCGTTCCTGCCGTCGACCGAGTTCCTCGAGGTGACCCGCTTCGACTTCAGCGCGATCGCCCACCGCTTGCGGATCGCGGCCTACCTGATCCCGGGGCTCACGCTCACCCTCACCGACCTGCGCGGCTCGGAGACGCGGCGGCGCGAGTACCACGAAGAGGGCGGGCTGCCCGGCTACGTCGGGCACCTGAACGACAAGCGCAAGGTGATCCACGCCGCGCCGATCCGCATCCACGGCACCACGGACTCGGGCGTCGCCGTCGACCTGGCGTTCCAGTACCACATGGACGACGACGAGGAGATCCTCAGCTTCGTCAACACGATCCCGACGCCGGACGGCGGCACGCACGTCTCGGGCTTCCGCGCCGCGCTCACGAAAGCGATCAACGTCTTCGGGCAGGAGAAGAAGCTGATCAAGGGCGACGACGACATCACGGGACGCGACACGACCGCCGGCCTGACGGTGGCGCTATCGGTCATGATGCCCGAGCCCGAGTTCACGTCGCAGACCAAGACCCAGTTGGGCACGCGGGACATCCACGGGCAGGTGCTCAGCCTGGTGTACGAGCAGCTGCTGGACATCTTCCGCACGGACTCGGCCCTCGGCCGCAAGATGGTCGACCGCTGCCTGGCCGCGTCCCGCGCCCGCGAGGCGGCCGCCAAGGCCCGCAGCCTGGTCATGCGCAAGAGCATCCTGGAGGCGGTGGACAGCGGCCTGCCCGGCAAGCTGGCGGACGTCGCCAAGAACGCGGACACGGCGCGTACCGTGCTCTACATCGTCGAGGGCGATTCGGCCGGTGGGAGCTGCAAGCAGGCGCGGAACAACCGGTACCACGCGATCCTGCCCTTGCGCGGCAAGATCCTGAACACCGAGCGCGCCCGCCTGAACCGGGCGCTCGGCAACGCGGAGATCAAGTCGATCGTCTCGGCCGTCGGCGGCGGGATCGGGCGGGACTTCCGGGTCGAGGACATGCGCTACGCCGGCATCGCGATCTTCGTGGACGCGGACGTCGACGGGCTGCACATCATGACGCTGCTGCTCACGCTGTTCTGGCGCTTCATGCGCCCCATGATCGACGCCGGGCGGCTGTACGTGGCCCGCGCGCCGCTCTACCAAGTGAGCAAGGGCCGGCGGAGCGAGTACGCCTACTCGGAGTGGGAGCGCGACCAGGTGATCGCCCGCTTCGGCAAGCAGGGCACAAGCGTGCAGCGCTACAAGGGCCTGGGCGAGATGAACCCGAGCCAGCTCAAGGAGACGGTCTTCAGCCTGCCCCCGACCGAAGGCGGCCCGACACCGTTCGCCAACCGCAACCTCTTCCGCGTGACCGTCGAGGACGCCCACCAGGCAAACCAGATGGTCCAGCTCTGGATGGGCATCCACGTCGCGCCCCGCAAGGCGCGGCTGATGGCGATCTGGGACGGCGAGGCGTCGTTCGACGAGTTGGCCGAGACAGAGATGGCGGGGACCGTCGACGACGTCGAGTTCACCGGGTTCGCCGACGGCGGCGAAGATGAGGAAGGCTGATCTATGGTGTTGGCCGCCTCCGCGATGTTGTCACACTTGCCGACAGCGATTGCATGATTGAACTGTAACTGGCTCTGCCACCGCTCAACGATAGGAAAGACGATGCGGATCTTCACAACAGACGATCTTGCGACTTGCGGTAAGATGACTGAATCTGCGGTGATTCACGGTGACGCGTCATCTGTTCTGGCCCATCTGCCCGCGGGTCAGTTCCGCTGCTGCGTTACATCGCCACCCTATTGGGGCCTGCGAGACTACAATGCCGATGGTCAGATTGGTGCCGAGAGCAATCTAAGCGAATATATCGCCAACCTCGTGACCGTCTTTGAAGGCGTGAAACGTGTGCTCTCGGACGACGGAACCCTTTGGCTCAACATCGGCGACAGCTATACTAGCGGCAACCGCGGATATCGGGCGCCTGACAAGAAGAGTCCCATTCGAGCCATGGCGTATCGGGCGCCAACGCCCGAAGGTCTCAAGCCGAAGGATCTCATCGGTGTGCCGTGGCGTCTTGCGTTTGCGCTGCAGGATGCCGGCTGGTATCTTCGAGCAGATATTGTCTGGGAGAAGCCCAACTGCATGCCAGAAAGCGTCAAGGATCGACCAACTCGCTCGCATGAATACCTATTTCTGTTGACCAAGTCGCCTAACTACTATTATTCCGCCAATAGTGTGCGGGAGATAGGGGGGCGCAACAGACGGTCGGTGTGGACAATCCCCACGGAAGCATTCAACGGGGCGCACTTTGCCACATTTCCGACAAAGCTCGTGGAACCGTGTGTCCTCGCAGGGTCCGAAGCGGACGACTGGTTGCTCGATCCGTTCTTCGGGTCCGGCACCCTAGGGGTAGTAGCCACGCAGCTGCGCCGTCGATTTGTCGGAATTGAGATTAACCGAGAGTATGTCGAGCTGGCTGGTCGACGGCTTGAAGGAAGCCAGCCAATGATCTTCTTTGCCACCGAAGCAGCAACGCGATGAGCGATCTTAGGGTGCCGCGACCCGATCTCCAGATTGTTTTCTCGCGACGTTTGGATGAATTGCGCGCAACCCTTCTACTCGATGCACTGCTTGCGACGGTTGCCACAGCCGATATCGCTCAGATCGATGCAGAGTTGCAGACTGTTGCACCATCGACTGGTCTTCAGCGTGCCGCTGGGTGGGGTCTGCGCGGTGAAATTGTATTTCCAGTTCCTTGTCTTCTTGACGTCAATCCGCGCCTTCTCGGTTACTACCGCTTGCTTCTGGGGTCTTCGCAGAAGGAATTTTATGGGAAGCAGTTCGATGTTGGCGCATTTAAGTCGATGGAAACGTCCGGACGTCTGTCGCCGACGAACAAATTGAAACTCCCTGTCCTGTGCCAGGCCCTGGGAAAGAGTGCGGCGATTCTCGTGGATGCTTCGACGAGACTCACTCCTGAACGAGTGCATGAATTGACGTTGCTCACCCTAGGGCCACAGCTGCGAGGTGGCACGAATAATTCGCTCGGCGCAGCGGCGACCCTCGAGGTATTCGATCTCATCCGTACGCTAGTCAGTCATGCCGTTCACACTGCATCCCAGCGAACAATTGAGCTCAAGAACGCGGCTGGACGCGATGTGAAGATAGCTTTCGCCAATGATCCAGACATTAGCATTCGAGAGGTCCTACCTTCAGGCGGTATACACAATCTCGTCGCTATTGAAATCAAGGGCGGTACGGACGCTTCCAATATTCACAATCGGATTGGCGAGGCAGAAAAGAGTCATCAGAAGGCTCGACAGGACGGGTTCGTTGAGCGTTGGACCGTCGTCGGTGTAGAAGGAATGGACCTGGACTTGCTGCGACGGGAGTCACCGAGCACCGATCGTTTCTATATCCTTCCACAGCTTCGAGACGCGACATCGCCCAGCCGCATTGACTTCCGTGAACACCTCCTTGCACGGCTCGGTGTTGCCGATGCACCACGGGGCGGACGCTGAACATGACGACCCAAGGACGATTCTCGTGACCGACGACACGCTGCCGCTCGAGATCCAGACCCTCGACTTCACGCCCGAGCTGGACCGCGCGTACCGCCTGTACGCCGCCAAGACGA
>JBDTSC010000085.1:0-11610 GCA_039931375.1 Ardenticatenales bacterium | reverse complement strand
TCGGCGCCCGGCAGCCAGCGGCCGTCGCGCGGAGCGGCGTCCTGGCAAGCGCACGTCACGAACTTGCCCATGTCGCCCAGCACGTGCGCCAGCCCGAGCACGCTGCCGATCGCATCGCCGTCGGGGTCGAGGTGGGTGCCGAGCCAGATGCGGTCCGCGCGCCGCAATGCATCGGCGGCGGCGGTAACGGCGGACTCCGACGCAAGGTCGCCGATGCCCGTGCCCTGTGATGCGTCCGCCGTGGTGGGCGCGCCCTTCACTGCGGGTCGCTACCCTCGGTGGGCGCCGCCGACTCGTCCGGTGCGTGCTCGAGCTGCTCGAGGATGTCCAGCACGCGCGCGCCCTTGGCGTACTCCTTGTCGAACGCGAAGACCAGGCGCGGCAGCCGCCGCAAGCCGACATCGGCCAGCTCCGCCCGCAAGCCGAACTCGGCCGCCTGGAGCGCCTCGGTGATCGCGCCGAGCTCGGAGGCGGGCGTGTCCATCGCGGTGAAGTACACCTTGGCCGTGGCCAGGTCCTGCGTCGTCTCGACGTGCGTGATCCGCACGTCCGTCAGCCGCTCGTCCTCGGAGGCGCCGGGGATCAGGAGCGAGAGCTCCTCGGCCAGGCGATCGTTGATGCGCCGTTGGCGAAGGGTGACCATCAGCGCACCCGCTCGCGGATGCATGCCTCGATCACATCGCCGACCTGCAGCACGCTGCCGTCGTCCAGGCCGATGCCGCACTCGAAGCCCTCGCGGACCTCGCGGACGTCCTCGGTGAAACGCTTGAGAGACGAGATGGACGATTCGCTGATCAGCTCGCCGGCCCGGATGAGCCGCGACTTGGCGTTCCGCCGCACGATGCCGCTGGTGACCAGCGAGCCGGCGATCCGGCCGACCTTCGTGATGTTGAAGACCTGGCGGATCTCGGCGGTCCCGATCACCTTGTCCTCGTACACCGGATCGACCATCCCCTTGAGCATGTCCTCGACGTCCTCGGACAGCTTGTAGATGATGTCGTACTCGCGGATCTCGACGTTCTTGGACAGCGCCATGCGCCGCGCCCGCCCGTCGGGGGCGCTGCGGAAGCCGATGACCACCGCGCCGGACGCGGCCGCGAGGTTGATGTCCGTCTCGGAGATGTCGCCCGCCGAGGCGTGCAGGATGTCGACCTTCACCTCGCCGGACAGCTTTTCGAGCGTCTCGACGACCGGCTGCACCATCCCTTGCACGTCCGTCTTGATCACGAGGTTCAACGACTTGACCTCGCCCGCCGCGGCCTGCGCGAACAACTCCTCGAGCGTCATCGGACGGGCGATCGAGTTGTAGACGCGGGCGTGCGAGTCCGAGTAGTCCTCGGAGGCCGACCGGGCCGTGCGCTGGTCCTTGGCGACCTCGAAGCGCGAGCCGGCCGAGGGCACCTTGTTCAGGCCCATGATCTCGACCGGCGTGCTGGGACCGGCCGTCTTGATCTCCTTGCCGGTGTAGTCGAACATCGCCCGCACGCGACTGAAGTCGTCGTCGACGACGATCAGATCCCCCCGGTTCAGCGTGCCGCTCTGCACGAGGATCGTGGCCGTCACGCCGCGCGACGGGTCCACCTTGCCCTCGAGGACGGTGCCGCGGGCGCTGCGCTTCGGGTTCGCCTTCGGCGGGAACTCCTCGGCCGTGAACAGGATCGCGTCCAGGAGTTCGTCGATGCCCATGCCCGTGCTGGCGGACGTCTGGACGAAGAACACGTCCCCGCCCCATGCGTCCGGCACCACGCCAAGCTCGGCCATCTGCTCGTAGATCCGATCCGGCTTGGCCTCCGGCAGGTCCGACTTGTTCACCGCCACGACGATCGGCACACCGGCGGCTTTCGCGTGGTCCACCGCTTCGCGCGTCTGCGGCATCACGCCATCGTCCGCGGCGACGACGATCACCGCGATGTCCGTCGCCTGGGCGCCGCGGGCGCGCATCGCCGTGAACGCCTCGTGGCCCGGCGTGTCGATGAACGTCACGCGCTGGTCATTGCGCATCGCGGTGTACGCGCCGATGTGCTGCGTGATGCCGCCCGACTCGCCGGCGGCGACGCTCGTGTCGCGGATCTTGTCCAAGAGGCTCGTCTTGCCGTGGTCGACGTGCCCCATGATCGTGACGACTGGGCTGCGCGTCTCGAGCTTGTCCGCCGGCTCGTCGACGAGGTACCACGGAATGCCGGGGGCGGCGGGCTCAGCCGGTGCCTCCGGCTCGGGCTCGGCGGCCTGCGGCGGCGCGGCCGGCTTGGCCGGCTTGATCGGCGCCCCCTCCAGGAGCAGATCGAAGCCGAAGTCCTCGGCCACGATCGCGGCCGTCTCGTAATCGATCGACTCCGAGATCGCCGCCATGATCCCGTTGGCGATGAGCGCCTTGAGCAGCTCGATCGGGCTGATCGCCAGCCGCTCGGCCAGATCCCGCACGGCGATCGTCGCCGGGATCACCACCGACTTTCGTTCCAACGTGGATTCCACTGTCTTGTCTGCCATCGCGCGTCTCCCCACCGGATCGTTACGGATCCGGGCCGTGTTGTGGCGGTGTTCCGACGCGCACAGCGATGGCTCTATCGTGCAGCCGATCGGCGTCGGTTCAGCCGTGCCGTGTCATCGTTCGCCCCGTGTCACTCTTCTGTTCACTCTTGTGTGGTCGCTTCTCTGCGTCAGCGCTGCCCGCCGGGGGCAGGCCTGGCCGTCATCGATCGTGTCGGCCGCGATCGCCCTCAGCCGCGCCGCATCATCGGCGGAAAACACCGCCTTGAGCGCCCGCTGCAGCTTGGGCACGAGGCCCGGATCGGACCAACAACTGCGCGTCCGCCCGACGTACGCGCCGCGTCCCTGCGCCTTGCCCGACGTATCCAGCACGACGGCCGCGCCGTCCCAGACGACGCGCTGTAGCTCTCGTTTGGGCGCCCGCGCCCTGCACAGCGCGCACATGCGCTCCGGCTCGTGCTTGGGGGCCATCGCCGTCCTCGCTCATCGCCACGGCTCCGCTACTCTTCGTCTTCCGCGGCGGCCAGGAAGTCGTCCTCGGTGAAGCCCATGCTGTCGTCGATGTTCTCCTCGCCCGCAAAGCGGTCGTCGACCTCGTCCTTCCAGCTGGCGCGCGATTCCTTGCGCCGACGCTGCACCACCAGGTTGCCCGTCTTCGGGTCGCGCACCAGCCGCTTGCCGCGGTTGCGCTTCTTGGACGACGTCTCGAAGAGCAGGTCGTCGTCGATCTCCTCCTCGGCGTCGCCCGTCGGCGCGACGGCGGGCCCGTCCACGCCGGGCGTCGCCGGCGCAAGGTCCGACGGCGGGCCGTCGGCCGGAACCGGCTGCGCCACGGCGTCGTCGGGTGTGACGGCCGGCTCAACGGTCTTCACGGTCTCCACGAGCGCCACCGGCAGCTCGATCTCCACCGCGGGCGCCGCCTCGGCCGCGACCGCCGTTGCTCCGGCCCCCTTTGCCGCGGCCGCCTGGTCCTGTGCAGCCTCCACATCCGTCGGAACCGCCACCACCACCGCCTCGGCCTCGACGAGGGCTGCCGCGGGCTCCACGACATCGGGCGCCAACCGCTGCTTGGCCGCCGCGGACGCCGCCGCCGCCACCGCCTCGGCTGCCGCGGACGCGACGGAGACCCGGTCGCGGGAGCGCTGCTCCTCGTCGGCCAGGATGCGGGCGATGAGGTCGCCGGCCTCGCTCTCGGCTCGGATGTCGATGCGCCAGCCGGTCAGCTTGGCGCCCAGGCGCGCGTTCTGGCCCTCGCGGCCGATCGCCAGGCTCAGCTGGTCGTCCGGCACGACGACGTTGGCCGTGCCGCGCGCGGGGGAGCCCTCTTCCTCGCCCTCGCTCAGCCAGACGTGCATGACCTTGGCCGGCGAGAGGGCGTGTTTGATGAAGATCCGCGGGTCGGGATCCCACTCGACGATGTCGATCTTCTCGCCGCCGAGCTCCTTGACCAACGTCTGGATCCGCACGCCGCGCATCCCGACGCACGCGCCGACGGGGTCGACGCCCTGTTGGAGCGACCACACGGCCACCTTGGAGCGGCTGCCGGCCTCGCGAGCGATCGCCTTGATCTCGACGACGCCCTGGAAGATCTCGGGGATCTCGAGCTCCATCAGCTTGGCCAGCATCGTCTTGTGCGTGCGGCTGACGATGACCTGCGGCCCCTTCGGGGAGCGCTTGACCTCGCTGACGTACACCCGGATGCGCTGGTTGGGCAGGTAGCGCTCGCCCGGAATCTGGCCGGCCTTGGTCAGGACGGCCTCGACGCGGTCGAGGGCGACGGTGATCAGGTCGCGGTTCGCGCTCTGGATCACGCCGTACACGATCTCGCCCTCGCGGTCCGCGTACGTCAGATAGGTTTGTTCTCGTTCCGCCTCGCGGATCCGCTGCAGGATCACCTGCTTGGCGGTCTGCGCCGCGATCCGCCCGAAGTCCTTGGGCGTGACCTCCAGCGTCACCGTGTCGCCGATGCGGGCGTCCGGCTTGACCTTCAGAGCCTCCTCGAGCGTCCACTGCGAGAGCGGATCCTCGATGAACTCGGGCTCGGTCACCGCGAAGTGGCCGAAGACCCGCGCCTGGCCCGTCGCTTCCGAGATCTCGACCGTCACGCTCGAGGCGGTGCGGTCCGCGATCTTGTCGTACGCGCTGCGCAGCGCCGCCTTGAGCGCCTCGAGGATAACCTCGGGCGGCAGCTCACGCGCGGCGCTCAGACCGCGGACGGCGGTCATCAGCTCGGATTTGGTGGTTGTGGCGGCGGCTACGGCCATGTCACTTCCCCAAGAAAACGGCTCTTCGCAGCAGAACAGGACCGAATGCAACAGGCCCAAACAAACAAAAAAGTGGGGCGGCCCCACTCTTCGCATAACGATCGGCCCCGCTTGTCGGCGGCTGTCGAGTATACAGTGGCGGGGTGATGCGGACAAGTCAATCACCCGGCTCGCGCCAGCACATAACCGCGCCCCGACACCGAACGGGCCGTCCGACTGCCGTGATATCATGGCGGCCATCGTGCGCCGGGCCGTCGCGCGTCCCATCTGGGCGCGCCGACGGGTGGAAGGAGTCGTCCATGGAAACAGGCCGTCGGGACACCGCCGCGGGTGCGCGCATCGCATCCGCCGCCGACTATGACGCACGGTATGCTCGGTCGCTGTCGGAGCCGGACGCCTTCTGGCTCGAGGCGGCTGAGCGGTTGGACTGGGACGTCGCCCCCACGTCGGCGGGCCGGTGGGACTTCGGCCGCGTGGACGTCGCGTGGTACGAGGGCGCGCGGCTGAACGCGTGCGTGAACTGCGTGGACCGCCACGCCGCCCAGACGCCGGACCGCACCGCGATCATCTGGGCCGCCGACGAGCCCGGCCGCTACGAGCACATCAGCTACGGCCAGCTGCGCCACGAGGTCTGCCGCGCCGCGAACGCCCTGGCCGCGGCGGGCGTCGGCCCCGGCGACCGCGTCTGCCTGTACCTGCCGATGATCCCCGAGCTGGCCTACACGATGCTGGCCTGCGCCCGCCTGGGGGCCGTCCACTCGATCGTTTTCGCGGGCTTTTCCGCGGACGCGTTGCGCGACCGCATCCTGGACGCCGGCTGCGCGGTCGTGGTCACGGCCAACGAGGGCATGCGCGGCGGGCGGCCGATCCCGCTCAAGGCGACGGTCGACGAGGCGGTGGCCCAGACGCCGTGCGTGCGGACGGTGTTCGTCGCCCGCCGCACGGACGCGGCCGTGCCGATGACGCCCGGCCGCGACGTCTGGCTGCACGAGGCGATGGACGCGCAGCGCGGCACGTGCCCGGCGGCCTCGATGGACGCCGAGGCGCCGCTGTTCATCCTCTACACCTCGGGCTCGACGGGCAAGCCCAAGGGCGTGCTGCACACGACCGGCGGCTACCTGGTGTACGCGTCGCTGACGCACGAGGTCGTCTTCGACCTGCGCCCGGACGATGTCTACTGCTGCGCCGCCGACGTCGGCTGGATCACCGGCCACTCCTACATCGTCTACGGCCCGCTGGCGAACGGCGCGACGACGGTGTTGTTCGAGTCGACGCCGCTGTTCCCGGATCCGGGCCGCTACTGGCGGATGGTCGACGAGCTTGGGATCACGATCTTCTACACCGCCCCGACCGCGCTGCGGGCGATCCTGCGCGAGGGGGACGATTGGGTCACGGCGCACCGGCGCACGAGCCTGCGCGTGCTTGGCACCGTCGGCGAGCCGATCAACCCCGACGTTTGGCGGTGGTACAGCGACGTCGTCGGCGGCGGCCGCTGCGCGGTTGTCGACACGTGGTGGCAGACGGAGACGGGCGGTATCCTGATCACGCCGCTGCCCGGATCGACCGCGCCCAAGCCCGGCGCGGCGATGCGGCCGTTCTTCGGCATCGAGCCCGTGGTGGTGGACAACGAGGGGCGCGAGATCACGGGCGACGGCATCCGCGGCAACCTGTGCCTGCGCCGCTCGTGGCCGGGCCAGGCGCGCACGCTGTACGGCGACCACGCGCGCTTCAAGGACACGTACTTCCGCCACTTCCCGGGCCTGTACTTCACCGGTGACGGCTGCCGCCGCGACGAGGACGGGGATTACTGGATCACAGGCCGGGTGGACGATGTCCTCAACGTCAGCGGCCACCGCCTGGGCACCGCCGAGATCGAGAGCGCGCTCGTCGCCCACCCCGCCGTGGCCGAGGCCGCGGTCGTCGGCTTCCCGCACGACCTCAAGGGCGAGGGGATCCACGCCTACGTGATCGTCCGCCCCGAACACGAGGCGCATGACGCCGAGGCCGAGGAGGCGCTCGTGGCGTCGATGAAAGCCCAGGTCCGCAAGGCGATCGGCGCGATCGCGACGCCCGATCGGATCCAGATCGCGCCGGGGCTGCCCAAGACGCGCTCGGGGAAGATCATGCGGCGGATCCTGCGCAAGATCGCGGCGGGGGAGACGGACCTCGAGGCGCTGGGGGATGTGAGCACGTTGGCGGATCCGGGGGTGGTGGAGGCGCTGATCGCGTCGCGCCGGTAATCGACGGCGCGGCCCCGACGCGCCTTGGCGACCGCGGCCGGGCCTGCCTCTAGGCGACCGCGTCGCCCACCGCCGACGCGCTCGCCAGCACGGCGCGGGCGAGCGCGACAGCTTCGTCGTGCGGCGGCGCCGCGTCGACGAGACCGCGATCCGCCAGCCCGGCCACGGCCATGTCGTGCGCTTCGCCGAACGTGCGGGGGGCGCCGATCGTCCCGCGCAGCTCGACCGCGGCGGCGGCCAGGGCGCGGGCGTCGTCAGTCCGGCCCACGGCGATCGCCAGGAGGGCGGTGCGCTCCAGATTGATCGCCAGACGGCGGCGCTCGCCGGAACGGACGCAGAAGTCGAGCGATGCGGCCAGCAGGCGGGCGGCGCGCTCGAACTCTTCTGACGCCAGCGCCGTGCGCGCGGCGACGGACTGGTGCCACGCCAGCAGGCTCGCCTCGCCGCTCGGCTCGACCAGGGCCGCGGCCTCATCGACCCACCGCATGGCCGCCGGCAGATCGTCCGTCTCGTGCGCCAACGTCGCGGACGCTAGGAGGGTGTAGATGAGGCCCAGGGTGTCGCCGAGGCGGGTCTTGATCTCGAGGCTTCGGCCGAGCATCGCGCGCGCGACCGGATAGTCGCCCTGCGCCAGGGCCAGCTCGCCGAGGTTGTGCATGTCGCGCGCCGCCCGCATCTTGTTGCCGGCGCCGCGGTCGATGTCGACGGATGACCGCAGGGCACGTCGCGCCTTGTCATAAGCGCCCTGGAGCGTGTAGAGGATGCCCAGCAGCGTGTCCTGCGAGGCGACGGAATCGCCCTGGCCCAGCGCGTTCGCCGTGGCGAGCGCCGCGTGCAGGTGCTCCTCGGCCGCTACGTACTCCGCCCGCGATACGCAGATCAGCGCCAGCGCATAGTGGGCGCGAATGAGGTCGAAATTGGGGGCGGCGAGGGCGGAAGCCTCGGCCAGCAGCTCGGACGCCGTGTGCCACGCGTCGGCGTAACGCCCCTGGCGCCAATAGAGGTGCGCCAGTGAGTTGAGGTTGCCGTACAGGGCGACGTCGTCGCCGATGAATCGGCGTAGCGCGACGGCCTGTTCGAGGTGATGCTGGGCGAGCGCGAGGTTGCCGTCGGCCATGTAGGCGGTGGCCAATTGGACCAGGGCATGGCCCCGATCGGCCGCCATCCCCAGCTGTTCGAACGCGGCGGCCGCCTCAACGAATGCCTGCTGTGCGGCGGCATGCTCCCCGACCCGATAGGACGTGGCCCCGATCGCCATCTGGGTCTTGGCCTGGCCGACGGTCACGGGCTGCTGCCCGGCGGTGTCGATCAACGATCGCATCGCATCGCGCTGTTGTCGCGAGAAGCCTCGCCGGTACCAGAAGCGCCACAGCGCGCCGACCAGCCGGCGGGCCGATTCGAGATCGCCGCTGCGGACATAGAACTCCTGCGCGGCCAGGAAGTTCGACTCGTCGCGCTCGAGTCGATGGATTTCCGCCTGCGCGCTTCCTTCGCGCGCCAGAAGAGCCTCCGAGCGCTCGGCATCGGCCAGGAAGTAATCGGCGTGCCGCTGGGCCAGCGTTGGGTCGATGCCTTGGCTCGCGACGTCGACCGCCGCGGACGGCGCGGGTGCGACCGCAATCAACGGCCCATCGTCTCGCCGGGCATCGGCGAGCCGCGACAGTATGTACGACCGGATGGGATCGAGCAGCCGGAACCGGCGTCGGTTGGCGCTCAGCTCGACGCTCACGAGCGACTTGTCGATCAGAAGCGCCACCAGGTTGGGCCCCATGTCGGCCGGCACATCGTCCCCGACGCACACGTGGGTGACGGCTTGCAGGTCGAAGCTGCGTGGAAACACGGTGAGCATCTGCAGGAAGCGTCGCTCGAGCGTACCCAGCAGGCCGTAGCTCCACGCGATCGACGCTTCGAGCGTGGCGTGGCGCGAACGGCTGTTCGGTGCGGGCAGCGTCAACACGCTGAAGTCCTGGGCGAGCCGTGCGGCGATCTCTTCGGCCGTCATCAGGTTGATCCGGGCGGCCGCCAGCTCGATCGCCAGCGGGATGCCGTCCACCCGCGCGCAGATGTCGGCGATGGCCGTCACGGCCGACGGCAGCGGCTGGTAGTCGCGCTGGACGCTGCGCACGCGGTCAAGGAACAAGGCGGCGGCTTCGGACACCGCCGTGAGGTCGTCGATCACGACGGGCACCGAGCCTGCGGGCGACAGCGACAGCGGCCGGATCGCCCAGCGCTGCTCGCCCTCGACCTGGAGGGGCGAACGGCTGGTGGCCAGGACCGACAGGTTGGGGCAAGCGTGGAGCAGCGCCGATACGAGGTCCGCGACGTCGGTCAGGACGTGCTCGCAGTTGTCGCACACCAACAGGGCGTACCGCGCGCCATAGTACTGGCTGAGCGCGGCACGCGGCTCGGCGTCGTCGGGCGGCTGCGCCATGACCGCGCGCGCAACATGCATTTCGACGTGGGCGGGGTCCTGCACGTCGTCCAGGGCGACCCACGCGATCTGGTCACCGAAGTGGGCACCGGCGGCGCGCGCCGCTTCCAGGGCCAATCGCGTCTTGCCGACGCCGCCCGTGCCGATCAGCGTGACCAGACGCGAATGCTGGAGCGCCTGCGCGATCTCGGCCACCTCGTGCCGCCGCCCCACGAATCGGCTGACGAGAAACGGCAGCCGATCCGTCGGGACGGATGTCGGCGTGCTGGCCCCCGCAGCCGTCGTCGCCGCCGATGTCGGGTTCACGCCGGCGGGGGGTGCGGCCGCCGACCGGTGCTCCATCGATGCCGGCAGGGGTTCATCGTTCGCGCCGCCGACAAGCCACGCCTGCAACTCGAGGGTTTCTTCGGACGGCGCGACCCCGTACTCGCGCCGCAGCATCGCCTCGCACGCGCTGAAGGCCTCGAGTGCCGCGGTACGGT
This sequence comes from Ardenticatenales bacterium, assembly GCA_039931375.1. Classification (GTDB taxonomy): domain Bacteria; phylum Chloroflexota; class Anaerolineae; order Epilineales; family Epilineaceae; genus Avedoeria. Next base: position 1,706 of record JBDTSC010000085.1, on the reverse strand, counting down.
CACCGGATCGCCCGCAGAGCCGCATCAGATGCCGGTAGCTTGTCTCGCGGTGCGGATCGATCTCCAGCAGGCGACGAGCGGCGGCGATCGCGCCGTCGATCCGCCCGGAACGCTCGCGGATCGCGATCAGGGCGTCGAGCGCCCCGACCACGTCGTCGCGCAGTTGGTCGCGCGGACCGACGGCCCAATCGTCCGGCACGTCGAGCAGGAGATCCGCGCGGTAGAGCTGCACCGCGCGGTCGAGCAACCCGTCCGCTTCCGCGGGCGACGCGGTCGCCTTGGCCAGTCCCTCGGTGCGGTACGCGTCGAACGCCCCGATGTCGAGCCACATCGGGGCGTCCGGGTCCCATCGGATCGTGTCGCGATCGCCGACCACCCAGCGCTGCGTCTCGGGTAGCTTTGGCAGGTGGTTCAGCAGCTGATGGAGGTGGTAGCGCAGGTTGAAGCGTGCCTTCTGCGCCGTGGTCTCCGGCCACAAGATCGTGGCGACGGCCTCCCTGGAGCGGACCTGGTCGCGCTGGACCAGCAGCAACTGCCAGAGCCGCTCGGTGTCGCGGCGGGCGGGCCGCTTGAGCGGTACGCCGCGGCCGGAGGCCTCGAGCGCGCCGAACAGGAGAACCGTCAGGAGGGGCGGATTGCTTGTGGCGTGGGTCACGCCTGCAATTGTAACGCGGCCCTGCGCGAGCGGCTCACGCGCCGCGAGCGGCGACGCCCGCCGCCGCCCATCATGCGGCGCGCGGCGGACGAGCGCTCGTGCCGGATCAGTCGTCGTCGAGCGTGGCGTCCCACAGGAAGCCGTGGTAGCCGCCGTACGAGGCGGGGGTGCCCGTCAGAGGAATGACGATGCCCTGGGCATCGGTTGTGTTCGTGCCGAGCAGGCGGAAGTCGCCGCAGTAGAACTCTTCGACGCAGTGCGTGGTGTCCGACACGACCAGATTGTCGCCGTCGTCGAAGTACGTGAACGGCGAGTGGTTGTCGGATCGCCGGCTGACCCGCACGCCATCGATCGGGTCGAAGCCAGTCGAACTATTGCGGAACAGGTCGCCGCCGACGCGCGTGGACTTATACGGTTCCAGAAGCTTGATCACGATCAGGCGGCTCGTCGGGTTCGTCGGCAGACCGCTGACCTGCCAGAAGCCGTTCGGGTCCGTGTACGTGGTGGCCAACAGCAGATCGCCGAAATCGTGGCTGCCGTTGGCGTTGACGTCCCTCCAGATCTGAACGGGAGTGAAGGGCAGTCGGTCGAGCTCGATGGGGTCCGGCTCGGCCAAGGCAGGGCGGGCGGCGACGGTGGCGACGACCGCGGTGCAAACGAAGGCGAGGGCAGCTTTCGCGGAACGGTTCATTTCAAGAATCCTCCCAATGGGTGCGGCACGGCCGCTGTCGATGGTCGGCATGATAGCAAGGCGAGCGTTGCACTGGCGTTGCTCAACTGTAGCAGACGATCAGCCGTCGGACTGGCTCTTCACTCTGAAAAACGCCGCAGGATGAGGGCCAACGGGAGCGCAACGTCGGAGGCGGACACTTGGGGCGCTCGAAGCTGCCATGCATCCGCCGATCAGGTGCTAACGCATGGCAGCAGCGCCCGAAGGAGCGCGCCATGTAACCCTACGACCTCGCGGCAGGCTGCCGGTCCGGCAGGAGCGCCGCAACCCACTGTGCCAAGATCAGCTGAGACAGGTTGAGGGTAGAATTTAGACTCGTAA
>JBDTSC010000084.1:0-11659 GCA_039931375.1 Ardenticatenales bacterium | reverse complement strand
GCGGGGATCACGCCGCGTCGAACGCCTCGGCGGCCTCGTCGCTGATGCTGAGGTTCGACCAGACGCGGTCCACGTCGTCCAGGCCCTCGAGCTTGTCGATGAACTTCAGGACCTGGATCGTCTCGGCGACTTCGAGCTCCGTCTGGACGGACGGGATCATCGCCAGCTCGGACTCCGTCGTGTCGTAGCCGCCGTCGGCCAGGGCGTTCTTGATGCGCGCGAAGTCCTCGACCTCGGTGTAGACCATCACGACATCGTCGTCCGCCTCGACGTCCACGGCGCCGGCGTCGATCGCGGCCATCGTGACCTCCTCGGGATCGAGGCCCTCGGCCGGGATGGCGATCGTGCCGCGCTGCGCGAACTGCCACGCGACGCTGTTCGACTCGCCGATGCTGCACGAGTGGCGGTTGAACACGCTGCGCACCTCGCCGACGGTGCGGGTGCGGTTGTCCGTCGTGCAGTCCACGAGCACGGCGATGCCGTTCATCGCATAGCCCTCGTAGATCACGCGCTCGACGATGATCGAGCCGCCGTCGCCCGTGCCGCGGGCGATCGCGCGGTCGATGTTGTCCTTGGGCATGTTGCCGGCCCGCGCCTTGTCCATCGCCAGGCGCAGGTTGAAGTTCATGTCCGGGTTGCCGCCGCCCTCCCTGGCCGCAACGGTGATCGCGCGCGCCAGCTTGGTGAACCCGGCGCCGCGCGCCTTGTCGTTGCGCTCCTTCTTGTGCTTGATGTTGGCCCATTTGGAGTGACCGGACATTGGCGTGAACCTCCCGCAGAGCGACGATCGACGGGGATTGTAGAGGGGGAGGGGGTGGTTGCCAAGGCCGGGAGCAGGCGCGGTACGTTGACGAGCCGCCACGCGTGGCCTAAGCTTGCGCCGACGTGCCGCCCCCAACCAATGCTCGAGGCCGGCACCAAGGAAGCAGTCCATGAAGAGCACCCTTCGCATCCTCACCTACGATGTAGAGATCGCACCGGGCGAGACGCTCAGGATGCCCGCAGGCGCTGCCGCGAGCTTGGAACCGGGCCGTTGGCGGATCACGATCCAACCTCTGGACGCGTCACCGACCTCAGAGCCACTTGTTCGCGGCCACAACGCGTTTCTCAATGCATATGGTCCAGACGACGAGGGACTCTACGATGACTGCCCGCCCGGGTGAGCTGTGGATCGCCGACGTCCCGTTCACCGATGGGAGCACCTCGAAGAAGCGTCCGGTGCTGGTACTGTGGATTGATGCGGAGATGTCGTAGTCGCCGCCGTCACATCGGCAGGACCCCGAAGCGAAACAGACGTCGCGCTCGTCGACTGGCAACAGGGCGGGCTGCGTGTTTCCTCCACCGCCCGACTGTCGCGGCTCGATTGCCTCGAGGCCAGCCTGCTGGTGCACCGTCTCGGACGCATTTCGGCCACAGACTCGGCGAACGTACTTCGAATCTGGACCGCCAATGTCAAACCACGATTCTAATTTCGCCGGCGATGGTCGGCTGACCATGGTAAAGCGTTGACGTCGACGCCACTCTCGAACGAATGCTCTATCACAGGTTGCGTGGGGAGGTAGCCTGCCTGTGTCCGCGATGCCCAACGCCCACGCCCTCGTCGTCGGGATTGCGGACTACGCGTTCGCGCCCACGCTGCCGGCCACGCGCGATGCCGATGATATGGCCGAGCTGTTGGCGGATCCAGCGTTCTGTGGCTACCCCGCACGGAATGTCGTGCACCTTGCCGACGCTGGGGCGACGGGTGCTGCGATCCGTCGCGCGTTGACGGACTTGGCAGCACAGGCGAACACGAAGAGCACGGTCGTTATCTTCTTCTCGGGCCACGGCGGCCGCGTGGACTCCGGTCCACATGCCGGCGAGTACCTCGTGCCGGTGGACGGTGATCCGGCTTCGGATGCGACGATCGGCAGGCGGGTGCGACGTCCTCCATCCTGCGCACAACACGCGGCAGCGGGTGACGCCGGCTCTCCCGCCTCGCTACGTCAACCCACGATCTCAACGTAATCCACCACGCTGGACGCCGCCGGCACCGGCAGACCGTCCGCGCGAAGCCCGCGCACGTGCTCGGCGACGGCGCTTCGCAGGCGACGCTCGGTCTCCTCCAACGTCGCGCCGGTGGCCACGCAACCGGGCAGGTCCGGCACGTAGGCCGAGAAGTTCGACGGCGCTTTCTCCACTACGATCGCATATCGGATCGTCATCGGGGTCCCTCCATGAGGCCGGCCTGCCAGTTTTTACTCTTCAACGTGCCAGCGCGCCATGCGCAAAACAACCACCCCCGCTACGTGTCGTCGTTCACCCACGACAACCCATCGTCGTCGTCCCCCCCGCCCGACCCATCCGCCCCGTCCCCACCGCCCCAGCCGCCGCTGCCCTCGTCGTCCGCGCGCGCTCCGAACGCCCGCCGCCCGCGCCCCTCGTCCCGCCGGCCCACCGACGCGACGACGCCCTCGGCGGCCAAGCGCGCCATCAGCTCGCGCGCCTTGCCGAACGACACCTTGAGGCGCCGCTGCAACAACGACGCGTTCACGTTGGACTCGCGGTCGGCCACGCCGACGGCGGCTTGGTAGAGGTCCTCGTCCGGGTCCTCGCCGGGGATCAGGTCGAGCCAGGGGGGCAGGCGGCCCGGCGTCGGCCAGCCGGCGCTGGACCAGAAGGTCATCAGGCGCCCGAGCTCGTCGTCGCTGATGAACGCGCCCTGGATGCGGACCGGTTTGGGCGCGTCGGGCGCTTGGAAGAGCATGTCGCCGCGGCCGAGCAGCGCCTCGGCGCCGGGCGCGTCCAGGATCACGCGCGAGTCCATCGCGCTGGCCGTCGTGAACGCGATGCGGGCCGGGAAGTTCGCCTTGATCAGCCCGGTCAGAACGTCCGTCGACGGGCGCTGCGTCGCCACGATCAGGTGAATCCCGACGGCGCGCGCCTTCTGGGCGATCCGCACCAGCTCGGGCTCGACGTCGGCGCCGAGCTGCAGGATGAGGTCCGCCAGCTCGTCGATCACGGTCACGATCACGGGCTCGGGCGGCGTGCCGGGACGGAGCGCGCGGTTGTAGCTCTTCAGGTCGCGCGCCCCGACGCTTGCCAGCGCCTCGTAGCGCCGCTCCATCTCCGCCACCAGCCAGCGCAGCGCGCCGACGACCTCCGCCGGGTCCGTGATCGCCGGCGCCAGCAGGTGAGGCGCCTTGCCCCAGCGCGAGAGCTCGACGCGCTTCGGGTCCACCAGGACCAGCCGCAGCATGTCCGGCGTGTTGCGGAACAACAGGCACGCCAGGATCGTGTTCAGCCCGACGCTCTTGCCGCTGCCCGTCGAGCCGGCGACCAGCAGGTGGGGCAGCCGCGCCAGATCGGCGATCGCCACGGCGCCGGCGACGTCGCGGCCGAGCGCCACGACCAGCGGGTTGTCCTTGGCCGCCTGCCGGTAGCGCCGGTCGCCGAGCAGCGCGCGCAGCCCGACCGCCGCCGCCTCGGCGTTGGGGACCTCGATGCCGACCATCGCCCGGCCCGGGATCGGAGCCTCGATGCGAATGGTGGGCGCGGAGAGCGCGAGCGCCAGGTCGTGCTTGAGCGCCGCGATCCGTGCCACCGGCACGCGCCGCGTCTCGCCGCCGCGCTCCGTAAAGCCCGGCACGACCCCAAAGCGCGTGACCGTCGGCCCGACCTCGATGTCCACGACCTCCGCCGGCACCCCGAGCGACGCCAGCGTCGCCTCGACGTGGCGCGCCGTCTCCCGCAGCCCGTCGGCGTCCGTCTGCACGCCGACAACCTCGTCCAGCAACGACAGCTCCGGCAGCCCGTCGCCGCGCGCGACCCGCCGGGCGACGTTGGCGGCCGCGGCGCCGCCCATGGCGCTGCGGACCTTGAGGGATCGCGGCGGCGAGGCGGCCGGGCGCGCGGGGCGAGATGGACCCGCGGAGGTCGCCTCGGGCGGGGAGGACGGCGGGGTTGGCGACGTCGGCGGCGAAGTCAGCGGCCGTGTCGATGGCGGAGTCGACGGCGGTGTCGACGGCGGTGTTGACGACAACCGCGAGGGGGAGGGCTGCGACGCGTGTGGGGGGCGTGTCGCCGGCGGCGGGTTGAGCGCCGGCGGTTGCGTTCGCGCCGGCGGCTGCAATGCCGTGGACGGCGGCGACGTGCGCAGTGGCGCGGTGTTCTGAGCGGTCGGCTGAGCGGAGGGCTGGGCGGCCGTCGGCGCGCGGTGCGGCGCGTACGGCGCGGCGGACGGCAGCGCGACCTGCCGGCCGGGCGCGTTGGCCGGCCGCGGCGGCGGCGGGGGCGGTGGTGGTGGCGGCGGCTGGTCCGCCTCATCGTCCGCCTCATCATCCTGTTCGCCGGCGACGGTATCGAGATAGGCGGCGATCCGTTCGCCCCCCGAAAAGGCCAGCAGCGACGCGACGACGCCGACGAACATCCAGACTACGATCGCGCCCAGGCCGCCCGCCAGGCGGCGCGCGGCGAACATCAGCGCCCAGCCGACCCCGCCGCCGGCGCCCCAATCGCCGATCGCGGCGCTGCCGTTGGCCGCGGACAGGAGCGCCAGGGCGGCCAGCCCCGCCGCCTCGACGGCCAGCGCGCGGCCCCATGGGACGTCCTGGACGGCGCCCTGCCGGCGGCGGACGAGAAAGACGCCGGACACGACGGCGGCCAGCGCGATCGGCAGCGCGAGGGCGCCGAAGCCGACGCGCAGCAGGCGGTACGGCAGCGTCCAGGCGGTGAACAACGCGATCAGCGGCACGCCGCCCGCGCCCAGCAGCGCGGCGCCCAGGCACCCAAGCGCCGGCGGCCGCGCGGCGGCGCCCGACGGCGGCAGGGCGGGGGGGGCGGCGGGCGGCGGGGCCATCGGCGTTCAGTTCAGCTGGAAGAACATGTCGGACAGGGCGCGGGCAAACGCACCGCTGACGAGCTGGGGCGCCAGCCCGAGCACGACGATCAGGCCGATCAGCACGACCACCGCCCGCTCGCCGCCGATGTCCGGCCGGTCGGACGCGACGATCGGGTCCGGCGGCGCGCTCCAGCGGCGCAGCGCCGTGGCGAACAGCAGCGCGCTGGCGGCCAGCAGCGCGAGGTGGGCCGGCGCGCCGAACGGCACGGGCGCGGTCGAACCGGCGGTCTCGCCGGCGAGCTTCTGCAGGATCTGCCACAGGCCGGGGAAGCCCGCCAAGCCGGGCGTGCCGGCCAACGTGAGCAGCGCCACGGCGGAGGCGGCGCGCTGGCGCATGCCGGTCACGCGGCGGCCGACGGCCAGCAGCACGAGCGCCAGCACGCGGGCGAACAGCATGAGCACGACGCCCTGCGCCGCGACGCGCGACTGCGTCCCGAGCCCGACGATCAGCATGCCGCTGTTGGCGACCATGGCGTAGACCAGCCAATCGTCCGGGTCCTCGAGCCGGGCGGACAGCGCGAGCCACGCGCCCAGAAAGGCGGACACCGCGCCGCCGAAGATCAGCGGGGCGGTAGCGGTGGCCGTCAGCCACTTCAGGTCCTCGAGCGTGCGCAGGAGGAGCGCGAAGCCGGCCGTCTGGACCAGCGACAGCACGCCGAACAACATCGTGCGCGGGGCGCCGCTGGCCAGCGTCAGCACCCAGGCGTGCATCGGGATCAGGCCGAGCAGCAGCGCGAAGGCCGGCACGACCAGCGAGAGCACGAGCTGCTCGATCGACCCCTTGTCCGCCGCGTCAGGCCGCAGCTCCGCCAGGCGGTACGCGGACAAGAGGAGGGGGATCACGAGCGCCAACAGCGCGGCGTAGCGCAGGACCGCGCCCATCGCCGCGCCGCGCTCGCCCTCGGGCAGGCCGAAGGCCCACAACAGCGCGGCGGCAACGAACGCGATCAGGCCGAGCGGTAGGCTGTTGATGAGGAGCGCCGCCGCCAGACCGGCCAGGCTGGTCCACGCCACGGGCAGCCAGCGCGTGACGGTGTCGTCCGTCGCGCCGTGGAGGCCCATGACCAGGCCCAGCATCGCCAGCGCCTCGAGCTGGATGCCCAGCTGCGCGATGCGCGTCATCTCGAGCGCCCGCCCGGCGATGAGCGGCAGCTCGACGTCGACGACGGCGAACGTGGCCGCGCCGACGAGCACGAGCGCGACCGCAGTGCTGGTCCGCAGCGCCTCGCCCGGCGGCAGGCGCAGGCTGGCGAACGCCGCCGCGACCGGCAGGAGCAACGTGAGGACCAGGAGGACTTCGCCGACCATCAGCGCATCGCCATCGCTTACACCACCTCGGCCTGCACCTGGACGACGTCGCCGCGCGCCGGCTCAGCGCTCGCGCCGCCGGACACGGGCAGCTGGCCAATAAAGAACGACGCGACGATCGTGAACAGGAGCTGGAAGCCCGCCAGGCCGCCCGTCACGAGCAGGCCCGGGTCGAGCGAGGCGTAGATCGCCTCCGCGCCGATGAGGGCGATGAGGACGCACGCCGCCAGCTGGAGCGCGCTGGCCGCGAACACCGTGCCCAGCACGCCCCCCGCCGCCAGCACGAGGCCGACGCGCAGGACGCCCGCGCCGACGTACGGCGCGAGGATGCCCGGTTGGATCCCGATCCCGACCAGCGCGACGATCGCCAGCGCCAGCGCCGGCACGAGCCGCTCGCTCCACCGCCGCCCGCCGCCCGCTTGCACCCGGCCAAGGCGACGCGCGGCGGCGAGGAGCCGGCGGTCGATCGGCGCCTGCAGCACGGACAGCGCCAGCATGCTGACGACGATCAGGCCCACGATCAGCTTGATCGCCGCGATCACGCCGCGCGAGCCGCCGTCGCTGCCCAGGATGACGGCGGCGCCCAGGAGGTACGCGGCGCCGAGCGCCCCGAGCGTCGCGGCGGGCGCTCGTGGCAGGATGGCGGCGCCGACGATGATCAAGGCGACCAGGAGCGCCGCCAGCTGTCCCACCGGCGGCCAGGCCGGCGCCGGCCGCGGCCCGTTGCTGCCCAGGAGCGCGACGCTGGTGGCGACGACGGCCAGCAGCGTCAGGGCCAGCGAGCGCCGGCCGGCGACCAGGCCGCTTCGGAGCTGGATCACCTCGCCGCCGCGCAACAGGACGCGGCCGAAGGCGTTGATCGGCTCCCGCAGGCGCAGGAGGCGCCGGGCGCGCTGGCTGCGATCGCGCAGGCCGGCGCGGACGTGCACGCGGCGCGCCACCCAGCCGATGGCGGGGGCGACCAGGATGAAGAGCAGGACGCTCGGCCGCGCGCCGATGAGCCGCAGCGGGTCGGGCAGGTCCCCGCCGGACGCGGCGACGATCGGGCCGAGGAAGCGGAACGCGGCGCCCAGGCCGACGCTTCCAAGCGCGAGCGCCAGCGGCAGCGCGGCGGCGATGGGCGTCGTGCGGCGGGCGCGCGGGCTCGGCAGCCAGCTAGGGTGCTCGGGGGCGACCAGGAGCGCGCTCATCAGGATCGCCCAGGCCAGCGGGCCGTAGGCTTGGCGCTCGAGGAGCTGATGGTACAGCGTCCACCGCCCGGCAAAGCCGAGCGTGGGCGGCAGGCCGACGAGGCTGGCCCACGCGATCCAACGCGCCAGCCGGACGGTGCGGCCGGCGCCGAGCCCCTCGGCGGCGTAGCGGGCGGCGAAGACGAGGGCGAGGTCCGCCATGAGGACGAACGCCACGGCTTGGCCGGCCGGGTCGACGAGGCCGATGGCCAGCATCGCCAGGCCGGCGTGGGCGGTGACGGTCCAATCCTGGGCGGCGGTGCGCTCGCGCGCGAAGAACGCCAGGACGGCGCCGAACGTGAGGGCGACGAGGCCGGGGGCCAGCGTGGCGGCCGACATGCCGGCCTCGGAGCGGGACGGGGTGATCACCTGCAACGCCATCGCCAGGCCGGCGACGGTCGGGGCCAGGCGGATGCCGACGGCCTGCCAGAGGGCGGCGGGGCGGCTGCGGGGCACGGACCACCACAGCGGGTACATGCCGGCGCGGACCAGGCTGGCGGCCTCGAGGTAGAAGCGGCGCGCGCCGGTCAGGCCGGCCAGCAGCATGAACAGTCCGGTCTGCCCGGCCAGGAGACCCTGACGCCCTCCGCCGACCAACGCAAGGCTGACGTCCAGGACGATCCAGGCGAACACGAGCCCGAGCCGCTCGGTGCCGGCGGAGGCCACCAGCGCCGCGGCGGCCGCCACCGCCAGCGGCGCGGGCGAGGGCGCGTCCTCGGCCAGGGCGCGCACGGCGCTGGCAAGCCCGAGCAGGGCGATGAGGACCAGGGCGATCGCGACGAGCGGGTTCGACTCGAGGGCCGGCCCCTCCTGGTCGAGCCACGGTGATAGGAGCAGCCGCACGGGCGGCGCGCCGAGCAGGCCGGTCCACGCGAGGGCCACGGCGGCGGCGACGGCGCACACGGCGGCGGCGACAGGCGCGAACCGTCGCCAGCGCTCCGCCAGGGGCACGGGAAGTCCGGCTATGAGCGCCGCGATGCCGAGGAGCACCGGCGGAGCCGCGAGAAGGGCCCTGGTCATGGGGCAGGGATTGTAGTCGGGCGGGCCGGGGCGACCAAGGGAGCGCCGCCCGGGCCCGGCCGACCGCCCTGCTAGGCCTCGCCGCGCATGTGCAGTCGGAAGGCGTTCGCGGCGTACTGCAGCGCGGAAACGCAGCGCGGGAAGACGGCCACGAACTGCTCCGGCGGGTCGAGGTAGATCTCGACCGCGGCGATCGTGTCCGTCTCATCCGGGCGGACGTACACCTTCGCGACCTTCGTGGTGGCGGTGGCGTGGTTGGCCGCCGCGAAGGCCTTGGCCTTCTCCTCCGGGTTCTCGATCGACCAGAAGTTGGGGTACACGACGCGGAAGTACGCCGCGTCATCCGTGTCGACATCGACGAAGTACAGACCGCCCTCGATCTTGAAGACGACGTCGCCGTCGTCGTCGATCGTCGGGCGATAGCCCTCGGCGGAGAGAAAGTCGACGTACAGCTGGGCTGGCCCGCTCACTGCGCACGCTCCTCGGGAAAGGGGGGCTCGGGACAACGCCGGATGGACGGCGCCGGCGGGATTCTAGCGCGGGCGGGGGCTGGGGCGTAGTGGCGCACCGCCGCCGAACGGCTCCGCCCACCACCCATGCCGTCCCGGCGGGCAGCGGATCGCCGCCGCAATCCCCGCGTAGATCCGCCGTAGGTCCTCCGCATCCGGCGCGTACACGTACAGCGCCGTGTCGCTCGCGATCGCCGCCAGCAACGCCTCGTCGATCTCGTCGCGTGCGCCGACGCCGACGGTGTGCACCCTGACGCCCTTGGCGCGCACCGCGGCGGCCGCATCGCGCACCACCTCCACCGCGACGCCGCTGGGGACGCCGTCCGTCAGGAGTACGACGATGTCGGCCCGATCGGCCGTCGGCGGGCCGTCGGCCGTGACGGCGGCGGCGGCCTCGGTCAGCGCGAGGTCGAGGCGCGTGCCGGCGGCTAGGCGCGCGGGCAGGCCGTCGAGCGCCGCACCGATCGTCGCCGCCTCGTCGGACAGCGGTACGGCGGTCCAGGCCGTCTGGTTGAAGCCGATAATCGCCGCGCGGTCGCCAATCCCGCCGCCCGGCGCGGAGCCGCCCGGCGAAAGCTGGAGCACGCCGACGAACGCCCGCGCCGCCTCGACGGCCGCGGAGAGCTTGGTGCGCCCGCCGCCGCCCAGCTCCGCCATGCTGCCCGAAACGTCGATCGCCAGCGCCACGTCGACGCGCGGCTTCGGGCAGGCCTCGCGGAGCGTCACCGGCAGGTAGACCGGCACGGGCACGCGCGTCGCCGTCGCCGTGGCCGTCTGCGTGGGCGTTGGCGTCGACGTGCTCGTCGGCGTGGCGGTCGGGGTGCGCGTGGGCGTCCTCGTCGGCGTGGGCGTGCGGGTCGCCGTCGGCAAGGGCGTATCCGTCGGCGTCGGCGTCACGCTGGCCGTGGCCGTCGGCGGCGGCGGCAGAGCCAAGGTGGGGCCGATGAAGCACAGGTGCTCCGCGTTGCCGTCGTCGCTCTGGGGCGTCGTGTCGTCGTCGCCGACGACCAGGAGCATCTGCGCGACGGCCGCGCCCAGCTCCGGCCCAAAGCCGATCCAGCGCGTCGTCGAGTTGCCGCAGCCCACGAACCCATCGTCCACCGGCGAGCCGCACTTCTTCTGGTCGGGCGTCGAGGGTTCGAGCGGGATGTCCTTGCCGATCCGGTCGCCGCGCGCGTCGATCAGCCGCAGCAGCGCCGGCGTGCCCTTGCCGTCCGTGCGCGTCTCGATGTCGCCGAACCACGCCCCGAAGGCCGTGACGGGCGGCGCGAACGTGAAGAGCAGCGCGTTGCGGCTGTCCGTCTCGCCCGCCGACTCATTGTAATAGGCCGCCTTGGCCTGGTGGCGCGACTCGGACTTGGGCGCACTGTCCTGCATCGTCGCCGACGTCGCCGACCCCGCCCCGCCTTGGGTGCCCGCCGCCCGCCCGACGCCCGCCGGCCGCGCCAGATCCGAGCGCGCCATGTCGCGCAACGACAACGTCACCCGCGCCGCCGGCGCCGCGGCGCGCGCGACCAGCGGCAGCACCGCGTCGTCGACGTCCCCGACGATCACCTGGCTCAGCCCCGCCGCGGCCACCGCCGCCCGCCAGCCATCGGCCAGATCCTCCACCCCCTGCCGAGCCGCCTGGTTGTTGCCCCCGACCTCCGCGCTGATGAACACGCCCGCCGGCAGCGCCGCCTGTGCACGCACGGGACACATCGCGGAGCCGGCGGCGTCGGCGAGAGCGGCGGCGGCGACGACAACGGCCGCAATGACGATGCGCGGGGCGATGCGGAGAGGGATAGGCTTCAGTTCAGGCCTCCGATCGGCGGCCGGCGGCTTCGGAATGGCGGGGGCTCATGCAGGGGGCGGCTCAATGATGCACGGCGGGGGGGCGGGGGAGAAGGGTTAACGCGACGCGTTCGCGACAGGGGGAGAGGACCCTCACCCTGGTCGCGCCTTTGGCGCGACCTGTCCCTCTCCCACGTCGTGGGCGAGGGACCCGTTGGCGGGCGCGGATGCGCAAGCCGACGGATCTCGATCGAACAAGGCGCCCCCGACAACGATCCAGGTGCTCCTGCACCCCGGCTTGCGCATCCGCGCCCGCCAACGAGTCCTTCTCCCACCACGTGGGAGAAGGACAGCCTATGCCCGTTCAGGGCAGAGGCAGGATGAGGGCCCCCTACTCCCAAACCATCTCCACCACATCATGCGCCCCCATCTCCAAACTAAACCGCCGCACCGTCCGCAGCACGCGAAAGCCCGCGCTGGCGAAGGCCCGCTGCGCGCGCACGTTGTCGGGATAGGTGAACAAGACGATCCGCGCCAGCCCGAGCTCTTCAACGCCGTAGCGCACCAGCGTGCGGACCGTGTCGCGCCCGAGACCCTGCGCCCAGCGATCCCGCTCGCCGATGACGATGCCGAGCTCGGCCCGGCGCAGCGGCGGGTCGATGCGGTACAGGCCGGCGCGGCCGACCAGCCGGTCCTCGGCGTCCAGGATCACGAAGAGCTGTTCGAGCGCGCTGTTGTGGCGGGGCAGCTGCGTCATGAACAGCGCCTTGAAGCGATCGAAGTCCAGCGTCAGCGGCAGGCCGCCGGCCAGCGCCAGCACGACGTCATCGCGCGCCCAGCTGTAGAGCGTCCAGAGGTCGTCGTCGCTGAAGCCGGCGCTGTATGGGCGCAGCGTGACGCGCTCGCCGCGCAGGACGGGGGTGCGCGGCGCGGGGGTCGAT
>JBDTSC010000083.1:0-11688 GCA_039931375.1 Ardenticatenales bacterium | reverse complement strand
TGGTGCGAGCGCTTTGGTGCGAGCGCTTTGGTGCGAGCGCTTTGGTGCGAGCGCTACGGTGCGAGCGCTACGGTGCGAGCGCTACGGTGCGAGCGCTACGGTGCGAGCGACGACACGCCGCTCGGGGTTTGGCGGTCGTCCAAGCGAGGAAGCCAGATGCGGTGCTGGACCGGCCCTCGGGACGGCTCGGTCGCCGCGTTCGTTGGCGTACCGATGGGTGTGCCGGACGACGGCGGGGAAGGCGTCCCAGACGGTGTGTGGGTCGCGATGGGCGAGCCCACGTGCTCGATGTCCAGCGCGTACAGATACGCCCGCGCGCGGCCGTCCAGTTGCACCCAGTCGTCGCCGTGCTCCACCTCGGGGCCGGTCGGCACGCCGTCCGGCCGGAGCGCCCGCGCCGAGCGGATGCGACCCGAAAGGATCGTCACCCTGGCCTGCACCGGCTCGAGCAGCAGCGGTGGCCCGCCGAGCGCCTCCAGCCGAGCGCCATCGGGGCTGTAACGCGCGCCGGTCTGGCGGTCGCGCGCGAGCGCCGTCACGAGGACCCGTTCCGATCGACCGAGCGGGGCATCGTCCAGGCTGGTCACGATCAGGCTGACGAACGGCGTGGCGCCGATCGCGAGCCGGACGTCCGACAGGTCGATCGTCTGGCCCGGCGCGAACCCGATGACGGCCTGTGTCCGTGGCGTGTCGGCGACGGCGACGCCTTGCGCGCGCCGCCACTCGAGCTGGCCCGTCGTGCTCCGGATGACGTCGCCTGCTAGTTCGCCTTCCAGCCCGCCGACCGAGGACCAATCCGCGTGGGCGCTCGGCGCCGGGTTCGCGTCGATGCGCAGCGTCACGCGCCCGAACAGCATCGCGCCGGGCGGCATCGAGATCGGTCCGCCGTCCCGGCCCCAGCCGCCGCTCGGGGCGCCGTGAAGCAGCGCATCGCGGCCGGTGAACGCATCGTCCGTGGCAAGGCGGCGTGCGGCGACGTTCGGTGCCAGCGCCACGTCCCCGCGCAGCACGGCCCGCGACAAGGCGGGGAACTGGCCGATGAAGGCGGGCGTTTCGGTCACGTAGCTGTCCTCGTCGGGCCAGCCGCCCGCGATGGCGGCGCGTCCGGCCGAGAAGTGCGTGCTCGCGTCCCAACCGTTCAGCCCAAAGCCGTAAAACGCGATCAGCGGTGCGATTTCCGCCTTCCACTCGTTCGGCGGCGACTGGGTCCACTCGCTGAGCATGAACGGCTTGTCCTCCACCTGCTCGTAGCCCCGCGCCAGGATCCCGCCGTCGATGCTGCGCAGGTGCGACGCGGTGTTCACGGCGCCTGTGCGAATCTGGTGGCCGCCTTCGCCCCCGCCGGCATATGCATGGCGGTCGATCATGTCCATGGCGCTGTCCGCCCACACGTTTGCCAGATGCGCCGCACTGCCGCCCGCCTGCCACGCGGTCGACACCGTAAGGCCGCGGTACCCGAGCGCGCGCAGTTCCGACTGGCGCCGCTCGTAGTATCCCCGCTGGGTCTCGGCCAGGAACCGGATGAAATCGCCCATCCGGCGCGCCTCGGCCGGGTTACGCGACGGCCCATCGCCTTGCATTTCCCACGCGCCGTAGATCGCCATGCGCGGGTTGTCCAAGCCATCGTCCGCGCGCCGGCCGCGGCCGATCGGCCCCCAGGCGGCGGCGAGCGCGGCATCGTCCGAGTAGCGGTCCCGCACCCACGATTGCCACTGGCGCTGCAGCTCGGCGGTGTGTAGCGGGCCGGCGCGTCCGGCCTCGAGATCGTTCAGCGGCGCGTGCCAGAAGATATCGTCCTCGTTGTGCACTTCCAGAATCGCCAGCGCCGGGTCGTCGACATACCGCAGGCCCGTATACGGGTTGCGGTGGGTGAGCAGGGCCTGGAGCCACGACCACTCGGCATCCTGCAGTTTACGGACGTAATTTACATAACCGCTCGAGCTCTTCGCCGGCGTGCCTGCGGGCAGGTTGGGAGCGCGCGCGTCGGGCAGCTCGGCCAGCCAGTCTGCGGGGTAGCCGTCCTCGGCGGTCACAACGTGGGGATAGAATGGTGACCAGCCGACGTAGATGCCCTCCGCCTTCAGGGCGGCGAACCACCGGTCCAGCGTGTCGAGTCCGACCGGATCGAGCGTACGTACGCCGTCCGGTCCACGTCGCAGGACCCCGACGATCGACTCCACGGGGTGGATTCGCACGAGGTTGATCCCGTTCTTGGCGTAGTACTTCGCCTGGCGGGCCATCAGCTCCGTCGTCGCCATCGGCAGCGCGTTGACGCCCCACAGGCGGATCGGCGTGCCGTCGCCCAGCACGAGCGCATCGCCATGCGCGGTGATCGGCCCATGCTGGCCGGCGGGCCGCTCGATGTAGGCGTGGGCGTCCGTCGCGCTCTGCGGGCTGAACGAATCGTCGATCGGGATAAGCGGGAACCACTCGTCGGGCGCCGCTTCCGTCGGCCGATCCGGCGCGATGGGCCGCAGAGCGCCCGTCGGCCCCCACGGCCAGCTCTGGGGCACGAACGTGAGCGCGTCGATGCCGCCGTGCACCTCCTGGCCGTTCTGGCGCGCCGGATGCCCCTCGATGCCGATGACGAGCCGGTGTCGTCCCTGCGCGAGGGGCATCTCGCCTGCCTTCACCCATGCCAGAAAGCGGATGTCGATGCCGGGCGCGACCAGGTTGAGCCGCTCGCGCGGATCGGCCGCCGTATCGACGTCCGCCGCCGGCGCCCCGTCGAGGGAATACCAACCGCGCACCTGATACACCGACATTCGCATCCAAAAGACATAACGATCCGTGACGGCAACGTCGAAGTCGTATGTGGCCGTCGCGCCGCGGCCATCGTTCGCGTAGTGCGCCAGCCAATCGCCCGCCGCGCCGCCGGGCACACCGGGCGAGAGGACATCGCGCCGCACGCCCGTGCAGCAGTACCAGCCGTGGCGGTTGAACGTCGTCTGGACGGCGTCCTCGCCCTCGATCCAGACGCTTTCGGCGCCCTGCGCGCGCACCGCGGCGGGGACCGCGATCGGCGCGGCGCCGCCCATCGATCCGGCCACCCATACGCTGACCGCAAACGCCGTCGCACCGCGAGACGTACGTCGCCATCGGACGCGGCCGCCCGGTGCGGCGGTCCCGCGGAATGCCATGGGCGCAGCTTCGTCGCCGCGCGCAGTCGACCCGACGGCGGGACGCGCGTCGTGCATCACGCGCTTACGCCGATACCCGCTCGCTTCGCAACATGTCGCGCAGCACCGCCTGCAGGATCCCGCCGTTGCGCCAATACCGCACATCGACCGGGCTGTCGAGCCGGGCGGTGACGGTGAACCGCGATTGCGTGCCGTCGGCGCGCACGGCGGTGACGGTGATCCGCTGGCCGGGCGTCAACTCGGCGGGCACCGGCACGTCGTACGCCTCGTCGCCGCTGAGCCCGAGCTCCGCCCAGCCCTCGCCAGCGTCGAACTGCAACGGCAGCACGCCCATGCCCACGAGGTTCGAGCGATGGATCCGCTCGTAGCTCTTGGCGATCACCGCCTTCACGCCCAACAGCAGCGTGCCCTTGGCGGCCCAGTCGCGGCTCGAGCCCGTGCCGTATTCCGCGCCGGCCAGGATCACCAGCGGGACGCCGTCCGCCTGGTAGCGCTCGCTGGCCTCGTAGATCGACGTCACATCGCCGGACGGGACGTGCTTGGTCCAACCGCCTTCGGTGCCGGGGGCCAGCTGGTTCCGCAGCCGGATGTTCGCGAACGTGCCGCGGACCATGACCTCGTGGTTGCCGCGCCGGCTGCCGTAGCTGTTGAAGTCGCGCGGCTCGATGTCCCAGTCCATGAGGTAGCGGCCCGCCGGCGATGCCGCCGGAATGCTGCCCGCCGGCGAGATGTGGTCCGTCGTGATCGAGTCCCCGAGCAGCGCCAGCACGCGCGCGCCCTCGATCTGGGCGATCGGCGGGGCATCCGGCGTGATGCCCTGGAAGAAGCTCGGCTCGCGGATGTACGTCGAGGCCGGGTCCCACGCGTAGCGGTCGCCGCTGCCCACCGGAACGGCGTTCCAGTGCGGGTTGCCGTCGTAGATGTGGCCGTACTCTTCGGCGAACATCGCCGGCGTTAGGCTGCGGCGGACGACGTCGGCGATCTCGGCCTGGCTTGGCCAGAGTTCGGCCAGGTACACCGGCGCGCCGGTTGGATCAAAGCCGATCGGCTCGGTGCCGAAGTCGATGTCCATCGTCCCGGCGATCGCGTACGCGACCACGAGCGGCGGGCTGGCCAGGTAGTTCGCGCGCGTCAACGGGTGCACGCGTCCCTCGAAGTTGCGGTTGCCCGAGAGCACCGCGACCGCGACCAGATCGTTCGCCTTGATCGCGGCCTCGACCGGCGCCGGCAGCGGACCGCTGTTGCCGATGCACGACGTGCAGCCGTAGCCGACCGTATGAAAGCCGAGGCCCTCCAGGTACGGCGTCAACCCGGCGGCGTCCAGGTAGCGGGTCACGACCTTGGAACCCGGCGCCATGCTCGTCTTGACCCACGGCCGTCGCGCGAGCCCGTGCTCGATCGCCTTTTTCGCGACGAGCCCGGCCGCGACCATGACCGACGGGTTGGACGTGTTCGTGCACGACGTGATCGCGGCGATCACGACGGAGCCGTGGCTGAGCCAACAGCTTCCCTCGCCCACCTGCAGCGCGGCGCGCGCGTCCTCGAAGAGGTCCGCGCGCTCCGTACGGCGCTCGCTGCTCACCGTCGCGCCGCCCTCGTCGAGCCAGCGTCCCACGGCGTCGCTCGCCCCGTCGCGCGCCTTCGCGGTGCGACCGTACGTCGTGGACATCGCGCTCCAGAACGCACGCTTGGCGCCGGAAAGGTCCACCCGGTCCTGCGGCCGCTTGGGGCCGGCGAGGCTCGGCGTGATCGTCGCCATGTCCAATCGAAGGGTGCTGCTGAAGGCGGGCGCCGGCATGCCGTCCCGCCGATAAAGCCCTTGCGCCTTCGCGTAGCGCTCGACCAGATCAGCGCTCGCGCCGCGGTTGGTGCGCCGCAGGAACTCGATCGACTCATCGTCCACCGGGAAGAAGCCGCACGTGGCGCCGTACTCGGGCGCCATGTTCGCCAGCGTCGCCCGATCGGGCAGGCTGAGGCGCGACAGCCCGTCCCCGAAGTACTCGACGAACTTGCCGACGACCCCGTGCGCCCGGAGCATCTCCGTCACGCGCAGCACGAGGTCCGTCGCCGTCGCGCCCTCGGGCAGCGAGCCGACCAGCTCGAAGCCGACGACGCCGGGCAGCACCATGTACAGCGGCTGTCCGAGCATCACCGCCTCGGCCTCGATGCCGCCGACGCCCCAGCCCAGGACGCCGAGCCCGTTGATCATCGTGGTGTGCGAGTCCGTGCCGACCAGGGAGTCGGGGTAGGCGATCGCTCCATCGTCAGTTTCCTGGCGCTGCACGACGGTCGCCAAGTACTCGAGGTTCACCTGATGGACGATGCCGCTCGCCGGCGGCACGACCTCAAAGCGCTCGAACGCTTGCCGGCCCCACCGCAGGAACGCGTAGCGCTCGCGGTTCCGATCGAACTCGAGGTCTGCGTTGATCAGCAGCGCCTCCAGCGATCCGAACGCATCGACCTGCACGGAATGGTCGATCACGAGATCCACCGGCACCCGCGGGTTGATCCGCTGGGGATCGCCGCCGAGCCGCGCGATCGCGTCGCGCATCGCCGCCAGATCGACGACCGCCGGCACGCCCGTGAAGTCCTGCAGGATCACGCGCGCGGGCACGAAGGGCACCTCTTCGTCCGACGCCACGTCCGGCCGCCAGCCGGCGATCGCCTTCACGTGCGCCTCGGTGACGGCGAAATCGTCCAGGTTGCGCAGCGCCGCCTCGAGCAGCACCTTGATCGAGAAGGGCAGGCGATCGAGGTCCGCGAGCCCGTGTTCGGCCAGCGCGGCGAGGCGGTAATAGGCCACCGGACCGTCGGCCGTGGCCAATACGGCGCGGGCGCCGAAGGCGTCGCGATTCGACATGGTGTGAGCTCCTGACCGGAAAAATTGGAGGCGTCGAGACAGCCGATTCTAGCACGCCCGCCCCCGCCGACCCGAGCCGCGCTGCCGAACGGCGCCACCGAATTGGCCGATGCCCGCCCCTTCGGTTACGATCGACTTCATGTCCCCGCGCACGGATCCCGAAACGATCGCCGCTGCCGCGACGGGCGCCCTGGACGCCGTGCTGGACGCCTGGCGCGCGCGCTACGGGCACGTCGTGGCGGATCTGCGCGTGATTCACGGCGCGGACGGCGTGCCGACCCTCCAGGGCACCGTGCTCGTGCCGGCGCAGCGCGAGGCGCTCGTGCGAAGCGTCGGCGCGCAGCTGACCTCTTCGGGCGTCGACCCGGCGGACGTGCGGGTGCAAGTGGAGGCGCTCACAGAGCGCGCCCAGACCGGTGCATGGCTCCGCCCCAGCCACAACAGCGCGCCCGTGCGCGCCGCGATCGACGGCGACCTCGCCACGGAGCTGACCGGGTCCGACGCGCCCGCCCGGCGGCTGGCCGAGGTGGGCGACCGCGCCGTGATCGAGATGGCCGATCGGACGGTCGGCTGGGTGGATTCCGCCGACGTCGCCGAGCTGCCCGCCGCGTACGGGCCCGCCTCCGTCGCCGCATGGCGCGCGGGTTGGGCGGGCACGGCTCGCGTCGCCGCGCCCGCCGTCTGGTCGGCGGCCGTTGCGCCTTGGCTTGGCGTGCCGTACCGCCTCGGCGGGCGATCGCGCGAAGGCATCGACTGCTCGGCGTTCGTGCAGCACGTCGTCAAGGAAGCGACCGGGCTCGGACTGCCGCGCCACTCGCGCGACCAGTCGCGCTACGGCCAACGGGTCGCGCTCGGCGACGTCAGCGTCGGCGACGTGCTGTTCCTGTCCCACCTCGAGCGCGGCACGAGCCACGTCGCGCTCGTCCTGGGCCTTCCCGGCGCCGGCGCGGATGCACCGCCGGGCGCCGCCCACGCCTGCCTCGACCACGCGGTCGTCTGCGTCGAGACGCTCGACGGCCTCCTGTCCCGCTACGCCTTCCGCGCCGCACGCCGCTATCCGGCCGGCTACCAGCCCGCGCCGTGAGCGACGCAACGGGTTCGGCGCGAACGGGCGGGGCGCGCAGCGCGCCGATGACCGGTGGCCCAAACGACCCGGCCGCAGCGCAACAGACCGAGCGGACGCTCGATTGGGCGCGGTTGGCCGACGTGCTCCAACGCGACGTCCACGTGATCGGCGTGGCGGGTACGGAGGGCGCGGCGATCGCGCGCTTTCTCGCCGATCAGGGCGCGCGCCGCCTCACGCTTCACGACCTCGCCGCCGAGGAAGATCTTGAGGCGGAGTTCAAGCGCCAGCACGTCGGGCTCACCGCGCCCGCGCGCCGAGATGCGTTCGCCGCGCTGCTGCGGCTGGACGCCACGTGGCGGCTCGGCGACGCGTACCTGGGGGGCGTCGACGCCGCGCAGGTCGTGTTCGCGCCCCAGGCATGGTACCTGTACGCTCGAAACCTCGCCGCTCTCGGCGCACTCCGCGCGCGCGGCGTGCCGTTCTTCGGCCTGATGGACCTCTACTTCGGCCTCGCCGCGGCCCGCATCGTGGCCGTCACGGGCAGCAACGGTAAGTCGACGACGAGCCGTCTGATCGAGCACCTCCTGAAGGCATCGCCCCATCGTGTCTTCTACGCCGGCAACGAGCGCCGCAGCGTCCAGGTCCTGGACGCCCTCCACGCAATGTCCGCCGACGATAGGCTCGTGCTCGAGGTGAGCAACCGCCACCTCATCGACCTCGCGCCGCGCCCCTTCATCGGTGTCGTGACGAACGTGCTGCCCAACCATCTCGACGAGCACGACGGCGACTTCGCGGCCTACGCGGCGGTCAAGCGCAAGGCCGTCGCGCATATCCCTCCGGGCGGTTGGGCGGTCCTCAACGCCGACAACGACGCGACGCTTGCGATGGCCACCGGCTTGGCCGCACCGATCGCCTGGTTCAGCCGGCGCGGTGAGGTCGACCTCGGCGTTTGGGCCGAGGGCGGCGTCATCTGGGAGCGGCTCACCCGCGGCGCGACGCCCGAACGCCTGGCCAGTACGGACGACGTGGCGCTGCCGGGCGCCCACAACCTCGAGAATGCGCTCGCCGCGATCGCCGCCGCTCGCCTCGCTGGCGTCCCGGCGGATGCCATCTCGCCCGCCATCCGCACGTTTCGCGGGCTGCGGCACCGCACCCAGCTGGTCTGGGCGACCGGCGGCGTCCGGTACTTCGATGACCTGAACTCGACGACCCCGCAGGCTACGGTCGCCGCACTCGAGGCGCTGACGACCGGACCGGACGACCGGTCGGTGGTGCTGCTGATCGGCGGCGACGACAAAGGCCTCGACACGTCCGCCCTGGTGGACGCGATCGAGCGCCATGTCCGTTGGCTGATCGTCCTGCCCGGACCGGGCGGCGAGCGGATCGCAGCCAACATGCAAGCGCGGGCCCATGCCTCTTCGCACGGTCCCGCAATCGAGCGGATCGATCGGCTTGGGGACGCGGTGGCGGCGGTCGTGGCGGGCGCCCGGCCGGGCGAAACGGTGCTCCTCTCACCGGCATGTCCCTATTTCTTCCGCCGTCACTACTTGGACGGCGGCGCGGAGGTTGGCTTTCGGCAACTCCTGCGCGCCGCGACGGGCTCCGCGCCGGAGGCGCCGAAGGCGCTGCCGGAGGACCAGTCGGACTAAAATGGTCTGTGCATTGGCAAGCGGCCGCATCCTGGAGGGATGAACGTGAGCGTGACGAGCGAATGCCCTGCCTGCGGGGCCAAATTGGCGGTGCCCGCCGACGCCGTCGTCGGCGAGGTGATCGTCTGCGACCACTGTGGCGCGGAGCTTGAGCTGATCAGCGTCGCGCCGCCGGTGCTCGAGTTCTACGAGGACGAAGAGAAGTAGACCCGTCGCGGCCCACCCTTGCCGGCCCGTCGGGACCGCCGTCCATGGGCATCTGGCGCTACGCCGCGGACCTTGCGCCAGCGGTGCCGTCGGCGCTGCGGCTGACGCTGGGCGAGGGATCGACGCCGCTGGAGGCCGCGCCCGGCCTGGCACGGTCGCTTGGTCTGGACGCCCTCTGGTTGAAGCGCGAGGATCGCAACCCGACCGGTTCCCACAAGGACCGAGGCGTGGCGTTTCAGGTGTCGCTGGCGCGCGCGGTGGCCGTCGCGAACGGGCGGCCGCTGGCGCGGATCGCACTTTCCTCGTCCGGGAACGCCGCGATCAGCGCCGCCGCGTACGGTCGGTTGGCCCCGATCGACGTCGTGGCGTTCGTGGCGCCGGACACCGCGCCGGCCAAGCTCGCGCTGCTGCGCGAACACGGCGCGATCGTCGTGCGATCACCGAACGCGCTCACCCTCTGCCAGGCGTGGTGCACCGAGCGCGACGTGCCGAATCTTCGCCCGTCGACCGATCCAAGCGCCGTCGAGGGCTTTCAGACGCTCGGCTGGGAGATCCTCACCGATCTCGCGGCGAGCGCGGACGGGCAGGACGCCGCCGGGGTGGCCGTATTCACCTACGTCTCGAGCGCGACGTCGCTGGTCGGGATCGGACGCGCCTTCGCACGCGGTTCGCAAAGCGGTGCGAACGGAGCACCGTCGCTCAACGCCGTGCAAGGCCTCGGCGCGGCCAGCGTCGCTGGACCGCTGGACGCGAACCCTCCGCGGCCCGGGCCGACAAGTACGCACGAGACGTCGCATGCGGCGAACGGGCACCACGCTTCCGTTGATCGGCCCGCCGTGTCCGCCGAGGGCGCCGCGCCCACCACCGGCCGGCTCGGCGCCCTCGGTGCGCGCAAGACGCGGCGGCTGGGCGAGGCTCATCGCGTTGTCGTCGCCAGCGGCGGAGCCGGTTGGGTCATCACCGACGCGCAGGCGGATGTGGCGGACGCGCTGCTGCGCGCAGCGGGCATCTGCGCGGCGATCGAAGGCGCCGCATCCCTCGCCGCCGCGGCGCGCGCGGCCGCCGAGACCGGCGTTCGCCGTGCCGTGGTCGTGCTCACCGGCGCCGCGCGCGATGGCGACGAGGCTGACAGCGCGGACGGCGCGGACGCGGCCGCCGATCGTCGTTCTGCAGCGATGGTCGAGCGGTCCGCCGTCCCTCACGCGGCCGCTGACGCCCTGCCGCATGCCACGTCTCTGGCGCAGACGATCGGCGACGTGGACGACCTCGTCGCGGCGCACGTCGCCGCCGCGGGCCGATGAGCGCGCCGCGTGCCGCCGCCGCGCGGCCGGCCAGCCGACCCCTCGTGCGCACGATCGACGACATTGCCGCGTGGTCGGTACGGCGTGCCCAGAACATCACGTTCGTCGGCCCCGATCCGCACTACGGCATCGGGCTCGAGGGGCTCTGCCACGGCTATGGGATCGCCTGCATCGATGCGACGCCGGCGGTCCGGATGCTCCAGCGCGACGGGGTGGATGTCCTTGCGCTCGGCGCCGCGGTCGCCCCCGCCGCGCAGCCCGTTTCCGCCGATGCCACCGCTACCACCGATGCCGACGGCGACGCGAACGGCCATCGGCCCGCAACGGCGGTGCAGGACGGTTCGGACGGTGTCGAGCGAGCCGACAGCGCCGCCAGCGCCGACGGCGCCGACGGTCACAGCGCCAGCGCCGTGATCTCGTCCGCCCGAGGGGCCGCGTGGTTGAGGGCGAGGGCGATGGCCGATCACGGGCGGCTACCGCTGCTCGTCTTCAAAACATCGCACCGCCTCGAAACGATCGCCATGCGCAACGGCTGGCGACTGCTCTGTGCGCCGGCCGCGCTCGGACGCGGCTGGGAGAACAAGATCACGTTTCGCGCACGCGCCGAGGCGCTGGGCCTGCGCCAACCGCCCGGCCGCGTCGTGGCGCGCGAGGCGATGGACTACGATGCGCTGGCCGGCGTGCTCGGCGAACGGCTCGTGGTGCAGGCGCCCTATGGCTACGCTGGCATGCAGAGCCACCGGGTGGACAGCCCAGCTGCAATGGCGGCCGCGCTGCGGGCCGCGCGCAGCCCGGAGTGGCGCGTCACCGGTTACGTCGCCGGGACCCCGCTGTCCGTGAACGCGTGCGTGACGGCGCGGGGCGTCGCGGTCGGCGCGCCGTTCCTCCAGCTCACCGGGCTGGCGGACATCACGCCGTATCCGCTCGGCTCCTGCGGCCAAGACTGGGCGATCCTGCCCCATCTCGACGTCGACGCAGCGGGCGTTGTGCGCATGGCCGAGGTGATCGGCGGCGCGCTGGCGGCGGACGGGTACCGCGGCATCTTTGGCGTCGACGCGGTGCAAGGCCACGACGGCGAGCTGTACGCGATCGAGGTGAACCCGCGGCTCATCGCGTCCATCGCCTTGTTCACGCAGCTCGAAATCGCGGACGGTCGGCTGCCGCTTCTGGCGCGGCATGTGCTCGCGCTCCTCGATCCGGACGCGGACGACGCGCCGCTCGACCTGCACCGCGCACCATTGCACGGCGCCCAAGTCGTGCTGCACAACGTCGGCACGCATGCCTTCAGGGTGCGCGACGACGTTGCCTGCGCCGCATGGCCCCTCCCGGCTCTGGGCGCCGTGTCGGCCCTATCGAACGCGCATGGGCCGCGCGAGACGCTACCGCCCGGCGCGGGTGCGTCGATGATTTCCGCCTCTCCCGCCTCTCCCGCCTCTCCCGCATCCCCAGCCATCCCCGCCTATCG
>JBDTSC010000082.1:0-11844 GCA_039931375.1 Ardenticatenales bacterium | reverse complement strand
GCCGCTGCTCAAGGAGTCATCGCGATGCGATCCACCTGCGACGCTCGCGCGCGCCGTTGCCCGTTCGGCCTGTCGACGGCCGTTGTCCTGGCGCTCGCCGCAACGATCGCGGGCGCCTTGTGGCCGCGGCACGCCGCGCATGCCCAGCAGCCCCCAACACAGGGGCACAACACGGGCGTGAACCCGAATGCCCAGCTGGGCTGCCAGGTCCACCTGCCGGTCCTCGACTTCCTGGGCCAGGACGACGTGTGCTCCTCATGGGTCGAAGTCCAGAACATCGGCTGCGAGTACGCGATGGCGGCGATGATCGTGTGGGGCGAGCCGGGCTTCTGCCCGCCGCAGGCCGCCGGTCCGCTGAAGGTGGAGTGCACCGGCCTGCTCCGACCGGGCAGCACATGGAACCTGACCGGCGCCCAGGTGCCCACCGGGGCCAAGGGCGGCATGATCTTCAAGCTCAGTTCGCGTCAGCTCTCGGACATCGGCGTGAACCTCGGCTTCGACGACATCGTCGGCAACTACGTGTGCGAGTTGCTGTTCTTCGGCGTCGTCGGCGACGCGGACGACTACCGCCGCTTCAAGAAGGCGTATAACGAGGGGCTGTCGTTCCAGGGCGTGCCGCTGAACCTCGCCCGCGGCAGCGGCTACCTGGCCGTCGACGTCCTGCGCCAGTGCCCCGGCGTCGACACGCCCGGCGTGCTGATGACCAGCAAGTACAACGGCATCGCCGGCGACCATCTGGGGGCCGCGGATCCGGTGTACGGCGGCTACGCGTTCTTCGCGCCGCTGGTGTACGCCGGGCACAGCGGCTTCAACACGATCCTCTACATCCAGAACGGCGGGCTCCAGTGCTCGTCCCTCGAGATCTGGTTCCAGCACCTGGACGACTGTCTGCGCGCGTCGATCTGCGACATCGCGACGCTCGCGCCCGGCGAGACGTTTCAGTTCGACGCGTCGGACTGCGTCGGCCCGGACTGGGTCGGCAACGCCTGGATCCGCGCCACGCAGCCGATGGGCATCGCGGTCGACATCATCGGCCCGGACGTGCTGATGACGTACGTCGGGGAACCGTCCGAGATCAACTACACCTTCGACCCGAACACCCCCTACTTCTCGCCCGGCAACCACGTCGCGTTCGGGCCGCTGATCTACTCCGAGTACCAGGGCTGGGATTCGGGAATCCAGGTGCAGAACATGAGCCCGGTCGTGGCGGCCAAGGCCAAGGTCTACTTCCTGGACCGCGGCGGCGACATCATCACGACGCTCGTGGACTGGATCTGCCCGCGCGGCAGCCAGACGTTCTTCCTGCCCGTCGTCTTCGATTTGCCCGGCAGCTGGGTCGGCTCGGTGCGCGTCGAGAGCCAGGAGTGGATCACGCCGGGCGGGCCGAACGTGCTGGCCCCGAACATCGTCGCGGTGGCGACGCTGATCAAGTACTCCGACCCGGCCCGCACCTCGATCTCCGAGGGCATCGCGTACAACCTGCTGCCGGAGCACAAGATCTTCGACTGGCAGATCGCGCCTGGCACGCGCGGCGGTCTGGACAGTGGGATCGGCCTGATCGCGATCCCGTCGCTCCTCAAGGACACGCGCCGCTCCGGCGTCACCAGCGAGCTGGCGATCGCCAACGTCGTGCCCAAGCCGGGCTTCACGGACTTCGCGATCATCCTGTTCGACCAGAACGGCCTGCTGGACTTCGTCTGCGAGAAGCTGAACGAGAAGCAGGTCGAGTACATCGACTTCTATCGCTGGGGCTACCTGAACAACGGGTTCAAGGGCTCCGCGATCATCAGCGCGACGTTCTGGGAGCACGATGTCTTCAACAGCGTCGGCGGCTTCGAGCGCAACCTGGTCGGGCTCGGGGCGATGGCGATCGAGCGCAGCCGGACGGTGCTGGGCGAGGACATCCCCGGCGACGAGGCGGCGGGCGACCGCGGCATCCCGTTCGCGTTGGCCGACATCCGCTCCGAGCGCTGCCTGAACGGCCCGGCGCCGTTCTACGACATCCTCTGCCCGGGCGTGCCCGGCGCGCCGAACGATCCGTTCGCCTGCCCGGACACGGTCAGCGCGAAGTGCCTCAACTGCCCGCTGCCGATCCCCGACGGCGGCTTCGCCCAGGCGCGGATCAACGTGAACGTGCCGCCGGGCTGCCACATCACGGACATGGACGTTCGGCTTGATGTGCAGCACACCGCGGTGGGCGATCTGGTCTTTGGGTTGGCGAAGTCGAACAACCCGCCTGGCGCGCTGCAGTTCCGAACGCTCCTCAGTCGGGTGTGCGGCTTTTCCTCGAACATCCAGGCGATCCTGGACGACGACGCCGCGCAGACGATCGGCAGCGTGTGCCCGCCGAGCGGCTTCGCCCGCGCCCGCAGCCAGAACCGCCAGCTCGACGAGTACAACGGCGTACAAGCCCGCGGCGAGTGGATCCTGCGCGTGGACGATGCCGCCGCCGGCAACACCGGCCGGGTGAACGACGCACGGCTCGAGATCGCGTTGGACAACGGCTTCTAGGGCACTCCGAAGGCCGTCCGACCCGTATCCGCACAACCCAACCGGACGTTGTAAAGCTCAGCCGCTCGGCCTCGACGCCGAATACGGTGTTGCATCCTATGTGTCGGCTCTGGTGGCTGCCAACCCCACGGCGAGTCCGCCCGACGGTGGAGGAATCAAGAACATGCTTCGCATTCATCGCTCGATTTGGATGGGCGCCATCGCACTTGCGGCGCTCGCGATGATCGCTTCGGCCGCACCGGCCAGCGCACAGGGCTCGAAGCCGCGCGACGGCAAGGTGCTGAACGGCCTCGGGATCCGCGGCGGCATCCAGCCGCACGACGCCGGCGATGCGCCGATGGGCGCCGACAGCGTCGCGGACACGACCGCACACTACGACATCAAGGCGCTCCAGAACTGGGGCATCGCGTTCGGCTTCAACGGCCCCGGCTCGACGGTGCCCGGTTCGATCGACTTCTCCCATCCGACGAACGTCACGGTGCGGATCACGGACGGATTCTGCACGGGCGACTCGTTCCGGCTGTACGACGCGGGCCGGGTGGTCCTCGAGACGCCGCGCGTCGCGAACGACGCGCCAAACTGCACCGTCTTCGAGGACGACCCGAGCCAGGCGTTTGACAGCCCGTTGTTCAGCCACGGCGAGGTCGTTCTGCCCGCCGGCAGCCATTCGCTGACGATCCAGGCCATCGACAGCCCGTACGGAACGGGCGCCGGGTTCCTCGAGGTCGCGCACCTCGATCCGACGGTGAACCCGAACCGCCAGCTGGGCAGCCAAGTCCACCTGCCGATTCTGAACTTCCTGGGCCAGGACGACGTCTGCGACAGCTGGATCGAAGTCCAGAACGTCGGCTGTGAGCGGACGATGGCCGCGTTGATCACGTGGGGCGAGCCGGGCTTCTGCCCGCCGCAGGCGGCCGGTCCGCTGAAGGTGGAGTGCACGGGCATGCTGAAGCCAGGCAGCACGTGGAACCTCCAGGGCGCGCAGGTGCCGACGGGTTCGAAGTCGGGCATCCTGTTCAAGCTCTCCGCGCGCCAGCTGTCCGAGGACGGCATCGACGTCGGCTTCGACGACATCACCGGCTCGTACGTGTGCGAGCTGCTGTTCTTCGGGGTCGTCGGCGACGCGGACGACTACCGGCGCTTCAAGAAGGCGTACGACGAGGGGCTCGACTTCCAGGGCGTGAACATGGCCCTCGCCCGCGGCAGCGGCGCGCTGGCCGTCGATGTGCACCGCACCTGCCCCGGCACGGACACGCCGGGCGTCGACATGACCTCCAAGTACAACGGCATCGCCGGCGACCACCTGGGCGTGTTCGACGATGTGTACGGCGGCTACAGCTTTTACGTGCCGCTGGCGTACGCGTCCAAGGCGGGCATGAACAGCATCATCTACATCCAGAACGGTGGGCTGCAGTGCAGCTCGGTCGAGATCTGGTTCAAGCAGCTGGACGACTGCCTGCGCGCGACGATCTGCGACATCGCGACGCTCGCGCCGGGCGAGACATACCAGCTGGACGCGAACGACTGCGTCGGCCCGGACTTCCAGGGCTCCGCCTGGATCCGCGCCACCCAGAAGATGGGCATCGTAGTCGACATCACGGGCCAGGACACGCTGATGACGTACGTCGGCGAGCCGAGCGAGATCAACTACTCGTATGACCCGAACAAGGCGCTCTTCTCGGCCGGCAACCAGGTCGGGTTCGCGCCGCTGACGTACTCGGAGTACCAGGGCTGGGACACGGGCATCCAGGTGCAGAACCTGAGCCCGGTCGTGGCGGCCAAGGTGAAGGTGTACTTCCTGGACCGCGGCGGCGACATCATCACGACGCTGGTGGACTGGGTTTGCCCGCGCGGCAGCCAGACGTTCTTCCTGCCGGTCGTCGCGGACCTGCCCGGCAACTGGGTCGGCAGCGCGCGCGTCGAGAGCCAGGAGTGGATCACGCCGGGCGGACCGAACGTGCTGGCGCCGAACATCGTGGCCGTTGCGACGCTGATCAAGTACTCGGACGTGGCGCGCACGACGATGACCCAGGCGATCGCCTACAACCTGCTGCCGGAGCACAAGATCTTCGACTGGCAGATCGCCAGCGGCACGGGCGGCGGTCTGGACGCGGGCGTCGGGCTGGTGGCGATCCCGAGCCTGCTCAAGGACCTGGCCCACTCGGGCCTGACCAGCGAGCTGGCGATCACGAACGTCGTGCCCAAGCCCGGCTTCACGGACCTGATCATCTACATCTTCGACCAGAACGGCCTGATGGACTACGTCTGCCAGAAGCTGAACGAAAAGCAGGTCGAGTACATCGACCTCCAGACGTGGGGCTACGTGAACAACGGCTTCAAGGGCTCGGCGATCATCAGCGCGTTCTTCTGGGAGCATGACGTCTTCAACGGCCGCGGCCAGTTCGAGCGCAACCTGGTCGGCCTGGGGGCGGTGGCGATCGAGCGCCGCGGCGGCAAGCTGGGCGAGGACGTCCCGGGCGACGAGGCGGCGGGCGACCGCGGCATCCCGTTCGCGGCGACGTACGACGAGAACGGCAAGCCGGTCTTCGAGTACTGCTTCATGGGCGGTTACCCGCTGTGCGCCGGCTTCCCGGACCTGCGGCCGATCCCGTGCGGGGTGAAGCAGGCCAGCTTCGCGTGCTCGAACTGCCCGTCGCCGATCCCGCAGTTCGGCGTGGCGCCGGCGGCGCTGGTGAACGTACGCGGCGAGAAGGGCTGCACGGTCTCGGACATCGACATCACGCTCAACCTGCAGCACACCTGGATCGGCGACCTCAACATCAACGTGTCCAGCCCCGCGGTGACGGGCGTGACGCTGGTCAACCAGATCTGCAACACGGGCCCAGTCGCCGGCTTCTCGGCGATCATGGACTCGGATGCCGCCGGCGCGATCGGCACCGTCTGCCCGCCGACGCCGCTCGCGCGCGTGAAGCCCGGCGGCCCCGGCGTCGACCCGGCCGGCCTCGACCAGTTCGATCGCACGGATCCGAACGGCCAGTGGTCGCTGAACATCAACGACCTCGTCAACGGCGACGGGGGGACCGTGAACAGCTGGGCCGTGAACATCACGTATAAGTAGCGATCGGCGGTTCTCCGTGCGGCGTCCGTCCGGGCGTCGACGCGAGAGCGCGGTGTAAGGATCGATTCATCGGCCCGGCGCGGGGAACTGCGCCGGGCCGATGTCCGTTCCTCTGCCGCTGGGAAACGGCTAGGGCCTTGCCCGAATTCCACATGCCGTTTCGGTGCGAAACCACATGTGGAATGGGACGGAAACCATAGGCCGATTCTTGGCGGCTCCACAGCCCCAATGCTGTGGGAGGGCCGAAGACAGCATGTTCGCCACCGTGCGGCTCTCACCCCGCCCCCAGCATTGGGGGAGGGGTCGGTTCGCAAAGCGAACCGGGGGAGGAGGCTCCCGCAAGTGCCGAATGCGCCCGAGGCGCGCAAGTATGAGGTGCCGCAGGCGGAGACGAAGCACACCGAGCAGCCATAAGCGACCATGCACCAGGCACCGTCGATCCACCGCCGGATCCGATCACTCCTCCCCAAGCAGCAGTTCCGCCGCCAATGTCTGCAGATCGCGGACGAACTGCTCCGCTGGCGGCGCCGGTGATCGCCATCGTACACGTGCCCAGTCGTCGGCGGTGACGCTCGCCAGCGCGCGGGCGACATCGGGGATGAAGACGCCGAGCATCTTGCCGCGGGCGCCGGCGATTGCGGCGGGCAGCGATTGGCCGTTATGGCAGCAGAACCCCCACACGTCGGCCAGGTCTTTGGGTTCGCGGCGATCGAGCAGTGCCGTGACCTTGTTGGCGAGGATGTTCTCGGCGGCATCGACGCGTCCGAAGGCGGCGTGCAACCAGGGTTCGCCGACCCGTCCCGGCACGTCGTTGATCATCTCGATCTTCAGGTTCGCCTGTGGCGTCGCAACAACACAGCGTACGAAGCGCGCCTCGCGCAGTTGGACGTTCACCGCCCACCTTGCAGTCGTGTGGAGCGCCTCGACGATCCGGTCCGCCCAGAGAGCGAACAGTGGGTCGTCGTTGACGAACAGGTCGAGATCGTCCGAGTACCGATGGTGCAAGTACACGCGCGCGGCTGCGGTCCCGCCGGACAGATAGAACCCTGTCTCGACCGCCGCCAGTCGGGCCAGCACCTCATCCTGAAGCGGGTAGAGCACGTTGTCGAACCAAGTGTCGTCCATTGGACTGCTCGTTAGGCCGCGAGGTCCGGCCGATTCGCCCGCACCCACTCGACCGCGAAGTCGATGCCCCGCCGCCGGCTCTCGGAGCGTACGCGGTCCCGCCATCGCGGCCAGTCCGCCACGAGCGCCGGCCATCCGAGGCGACGGACAATGTCGGCCCACGGCGCGTACTCGAAGAGCCGCACGGCGGCCCAGTCGCGGTCGAGCGGCGGGGCGACGCCGTCGCCGTCACCGCGGAGAAGGGCGGTGAAGGTGGCTTCGTCGAGGTCGTAGTCCCAGAGCCACGGGAGTCGAGGTTGGGAATCGTGCGTAGCGGCGCTCATGGGTTACAGCATACACTCTTTGGCTGTCGCACTCGTTGGACGCGCGCCTCCATCGTGGCGCCGACTCGGACGTCCTCGCGACTCGGCGTTCCTTACCCCTGCCCCCGCAGCGAGCTTGTCTCCGCCACCCCATGCTCGATCTGGAACAGAGTGTTCTCGTACCCGCCCGTGTCCACGATGAACCGCGCGATCCGCGCCCGCACCACGCCTGGCCCCAGTTCGCTCGACCGCGCGGCGTCGAGACGGGCGTTCAGATCGGCCGCCTCGGACGGATCGCGCGTCGTGATGCTGTCCGCAGCCAGCCGCAACAAGTGCTCGGAATCGGGATAGAGCGCCAGCAGGCGCGCCGTCGCGTAGCGCCCATCGCGCAGCAGGTCGCGGTCGATCCGTTGACGGCACATCGCCTGCAAGCGCGCGTACGGCCAGCCAAGGTCGATGCTGATCCCGTCGCGCGGGGCGGCCGCAAGCGGCGCGTCGCCGGCCCCGTCGATCGCGATCGCGGCAGCGGTCCCCGCGCCGTCCGGACCCGCCGCGGGAAGGCGGCGCGCGAGCACGAAGCGCGTGCGGATGAGCACGGCGAAGCCGAGCGCAAAGGCGAGCGCGCGCAGCAGCGGGGACGGGGCGGGCGCACCATAGTAGCCCGAGTAGTTCGGTACGGCGACGGTCGCGGCCGCCGCGTAGACGGTTGTGGTGCCCAGCGCGTTGAACGCCACGAGCAATGCCGCCCAGCGCGTGCGCAGGGCGTCCGGGGCGAACGCGCCGAAGCTGGACGCCACCTCGGCCACGGCCAGCAACGCGCCGATCGAGAACACGAGCGCCACCGGCGCGTAGTGCGTCGGCACCGCCTGCAGGGCCGGCGCGAGCAGCGACCAGCCGGGGAAGCCGAGGCCGCCGATCAGCACCACCAGGTACAGCAGCGGCCCGATGATGACGGCCAGGACCAACAGGCCCGGCCAGAGGCTTCGTCGGAGCAGCGACAGGAAGCCGCTCCGGTCCGCGGCGGCGTCGGATGACCCTACCGCTGACCCGTCCCCGGCCGCCCTGCCATCGGCAATGGCGGTTCGCTGCGCTTCGGACCTGGCGCGGCGCTTCAGAACGTCCAGCCCGATGGCGGTGGCCACGCCGAGGCCCAAGAGGAGCGCGAGCCCGAGGACGATGTTCTTCACGGGCTGCGGCAGTCCGGCGTCTGGCGACATCGAGCCACCGTAGCCGTTCGGCCCCTCGGGCGTCGCCCGTCCGCGGATCGACCCCTGTCCGAGATACGGTTGCGGTGTCGGCGCATTCTCGAACTCGTACGCGCCGGGATAGCCGGCGTCGGGCGCCGATTGGACTTGGCTTCGATAGGGATCGGACATGGACATGGGCGTCGGCGGCTGCAATGGCGGATCGTCCTGCGACTGCGATGCGACGCCTGTGGTCGGCGAGTAGGTGACGTCCGGGTCGTCGGCCGTGTTCGACGCCGACGTGCCACGCGTCAGCACAATGCTCTGCGCCGCGCCGAACACGGTGGGGTCGGCCGAGAAGTAGTCCCGCAATGCCGCGCCGCTCGCCTCGATCGGCAGGTACTCGGCGAAGTCATCGCCGCCCTCGGACTCGACCCGCCGGCCCGTCAACGCACCGGAGGCGATGGCTTTGCTGATCGTGTCATCGTCCGGCGTTCGGATCGTGAGGCGCGTGCCATCCTCGCTTGGATCGATCCGGCCGACGAACCACTCGCCCGCATAGGCGACGTCGACCCCGTCCCCGCTGGCGCGCAGGGATGCGATCACTTGCCCGCCGATCGTGGTCAGCTGGACCTCGATGTGCACGGGTGGCGATGCACCATCGGGCATTGCTCGTTCGACGATCGTGGCCTGGAGCGCACCGGGTCCGGCCTCGGACACCTCGACATCGACGGGTGAGAGCGGCTCGGCGGTCCATGATCCCAGGAAGGGTGTCAGGTCCATCCGCTGGCCGGAGGCGCTGGCGACGGGTTCGGAGAAGCCGACGCAGCCGGCCAGCAGAAAGGGGAGCACTACGGCCAACCAGCCGATCTGCCATCGCCGGCGAACGCTGGGTACCGTGGATCGACCGGGCCTGGCGGCGGAGCGGGAGGAGTGCGACGGCGGAGGAAGCGGCGATGCACGCATGTTGTGGCTCGTTTCGATGGGATGCCGGCGAATGGTGTAAGGCCGAGCGAGGACGCGAAACCGGCGCGGCCACGATATCGCGCCAAGGCGGCCGAGTCAACCGGCCACGCCGCGTCGCCGGCGCCTGCGTCGAAGAGCGCGGTATGCCACGGGCGGATTCGCTCTTGCCCCCGCCCCACGCCCGTGTATCCTCATGCCACCATCGGATCGGCCACGCCCGGACCGATGTCGCGAACTGCGCCAGGGCAAACCGCCCAGGAGGATCGATCATGCAGGCATCCACGATCGACGGCCGCCCGTTCGACCTCAGCGACGAGGCGCTGTCCGCCCTGCGAACGCGCCTCAGCGGCCCGCTCCTCACGGCCGGCGACGCCGGCTACGACGACGCCCGCACTGTCTGGAACGCGATGATCGACCGCCGCCCCGCCGCCGTGGCGCGCTGCCGCGGCGTCGCCGACGTGATCGCGTCCGTCCGGTTCGCGCGCGAACACGACCTTCTGCTGTGCATCAAGGGCGGCGGCCACAATATCGCCGGTCTGGCCACGGCCGATGGGGCGCTGATGCTGGATCTGTCGCTCATGCGCGGCGTGTGGGTCGATGCGCCGAATCGCATCGCCCGCGCCCAGAGCGGTTGCCTATTGGCCGACGTGGACCGTGAGACGCAGCTGCACGGGCTGGCGGCCGTCCTGGGCTTTGTGTCGCAGACCGGGATCGCGGGCCTGACGCTCGGCGGCGGGTTCGGCTACTTGACGCGGCGCTGGGGCTGGACGGTGGACAACGTTGTCGGGATGGACGTAGTCACCGCGGACGGGGCGTTCGTGCGGGCGAGCGCGGACGAGAACGCGGACCTCTTCTGGGGGCTGCGCGGCGGTGGCGGGAACTTCGGGGTCGTCACCGGCATCGACTACGTGCTCCATCCGGTCGGGCCCGAGATCGTCGGCGGCGTCGTGGCGTGGCCGGCCAGCGAGGCGCCACGGGTGCTCGAGATGTACCGGCGGATGGCGGAGATGGCGCCGAACGAGCTCACGCTGGTGGCGATGATGCGGCCGGCGCCGGCCGCGCCGTGGCTGCCCAAGGAGATGCACGGCCAGCCGATCGTCGGCATCCTGGCCTGCTACAGCGGCGATCCGGAGATGGGCGAGCACCTGGTGGCGCCGATCAAGGCGTTCGGCACCCCCATTGGCGACATCCTGGTGCGGCGGCCGTACGCGCAGCTTCAGTCGCTTCTAGACGGCACGCAGCCCAAGGGGCGGCGCTACTACTGGAAGAGCGAGTACCTCGCCGGCGTCGACGAGTCGCTGTGCGAACGGTTCATGGCACAGGCCGCGACGATCCCGTCGCCGCACTCCGCCGTGATCTTCTTCCAGATGGGCGGCGCGCTGAACGAACTGGACGCGGACCACTTGCCCGTCGGCAACCGCGATGCGCGCTACGTGCTGAACGTGGCCGGTTCGTGGGACGATGCGAGCGAGGACGACGCGAACGTCGGCTGGGTGCGCGCGGCATGGGAGGACATGCGGTCGTTCTCGACGGGCGGAACGTACGTGAACTTCCTGACGGAGGACGAGGGTCCGGAGCGGATCGCGTCGGCGCTCGGGGCGGGGCTGGAGCGGTTGGGGGAGGTCAAGGGGCGGTGGGATCCGGGGAACGTGTTTCGGGTGAATCGGAACGTGCGGCCGGGGTGACGTTGAGGGGTGGCCCGTTGATACGGCCGGCGGACATCGCCTGCTCTACGGCGAATGCGCCCGTGTGAGACAGCAGACCCCGGGCGGACAGATCCCGGGCGGACAGGCCAGGCGCGCGACGGCGCGCTTGGAGGGGTATTGAGGCGGCTCAGGAGCCTTGGGGATTATTACTTCACCCGTCCATCTAGAGATCGTCCGACCAGGGCGAACGCATTCTACCGCCGCCAGGGGCCGAGGCCAGGGGCCGAGGCGAGAGGCTCGTTCATGACAAAATCCGCACAAGTGCGGGCTCGGCACAGCCTCGCCTCTGTGCACTGGCAGCGCGAGGTGCCCCCGTAGGGGCTTTGTCATGAACGAGCCTGACCGTTCACGGTCAGTCGGCGCCGCGCCGGCCCGGCAGCTTGGTTCAACCGCGGCAATCCAGAATGCGTTCGCCCTGCGTCGGCGCCATGAACCCGGACGAGAACGCCGCCGCCAACATCGCCGTAGCCGAGGGCGAGGTCATCGGCTACACCGGGCTGCCGACGGCGTACGGCATCGACGTCTGGGTCGAAGATGACGACGCGACGCGGATCGGGTTCGTCGACGGAGCGGCCTACCGCGGCGCGGAGCCGTGGGAGACGCACGGCGTCGACCTGTTTGAGCATACGGACGAGCCGTTTCGCAGTGCGCTCCTGGCGCGCACGATGCGCGAAGCGGCGCCGCGCTGGGGAAAGATCGACTATGAGCTGGGCCCAATCGTTCTCAACCGTGGCGATACGGGCGAACTGTGGGATCATCGTGCCTACATGCCCGCCATCCGCGCCCGCGCCGGCGAACCGGTACAGGGAACGGTGCGGCTGCCGATGATCGGCCAACGGCTGCTGCGCGCGGAGTTCTCCCGGGTCTTACGGCCGCCGAGGTGAAGGGCTTTACCGCGGCCGCGCGCCTATACGAACGCTGACGTACGCCGACGTGCCCCTCCGCCCAAGCGACTGGAGATGGAGACCGCG
>JBDTSC010000081.1:0-11870 GCA_039931375.1 Ardenticatenales bacterium | reverse complement strand
CCGACGGGTACGTCGAACAGCGAGCAGATCACCTCGTTCGCGCCCTCGCTGAACGTGCACTGCTCCCGATCGCGCTGGTTCTCGATCCGCGCGGAGACGTACGCCAACTGGGCCGGCAGAACGTCGCGCACCAGGACGGAGCGGCCGTTCGACGGACCGGCGTTGGCGATGACGAGCTCGTAGCTCAGCGCCTGCCCGGCGATCACCGGGTTCGGCGTCGCCAGCTTCTGGATCGAGAGGTCGGCGACTTCGCTCACCGCGGTGATCTGGGTCGCGACGTTGTCATCCTGGAACGGATCGATGTTGTCCGAAGACGTCCAGGCGCTGTTGACGATCTGGTTCGTGCCGGACGCGCCGACGTACCCGGCGTCCACACGGGCGACGATCGTCACCGTGCCGGACGCGCCGGGCGCGAGCGACGCGAAGACGCAGCGCGCCCGATCGGACGGGTCGCCGGGTGTGCCGGCGTGGCAGCCGGCGGCGGCGGCGGCCGGCCCGACGCCCGCGATCGAGACGATCTCAAGACCCGCCGGTACGGCGTCGAACACGGTAACGTTTGTCGCGATGCTGCCGCCGGGCAGGCCGAAGGCCGGCACTCCGTTGGTCACCACGATCGTCCACGTCAGCTGTTCGCCGGCGGTGACGTTGTTCGGTACGTTCGTCGTCGTCGCGCACACCGTCGAGCTGCGCACGACCCCGACCTCGGACTTGGTCAGGCGCAGGTCCGACGTGTCGAGGATCGAGATGCTGTCCACCGCGACGTTGTTCCCGAGGCGCGGATCGGGCGTGCCGACGCGGGCGCTGACCCCGTCCCGACTGTACAGCCGCACCTCGTTGTCGATGTCCTGGGTCTGCGTGGCGCGCGCCGTGACCTGGACCGTCCAGCGGCCGGTGCCCAGGCCGCTGCCGACGGGCTCCAGTGGCTCGTTCAGCGTGCAGCGCAGGATCTGGCCGGACAGCGGCGCGGGCGCCGGCGCCGCGACGCACACATCGTCGCGACCCGGATCGAGCTGCGTCCCGACCAGGGTGAAGACGCCCGACGACAGGATCGAGTCGTCGAACTGAAGATCGCGGGCGAGCGACGGGCCGAGGTTCTCGACCAGCAGCGTGTACGTGAAGATCTGGCCGGCCCGGACCGCGTCGTCCGGCTTGCTGACCTTGAAGATGCGGGCGTCGGCCAGGTCGACGAGATGCGTGAGGTGGACCTCAACATCGTCCAGGATGTCCGTGTCCTGCTGGTCGGCCATCACCGAGGCGCGCAGCGTGAGGACCAGCGGCTGCGCCCCCAGCAGGCGGGTGACGTAGGCCTGCGGCTCGACCTCCGTCTGCACGGTGATCGTCTTGCTGCCGCCCGCCTCGATCGCGCCAAACTGGCACTTCAGGGTGCCGACCGGCGCCTCCACGCACTGCGGCACGTCGTTGTCGGTGATGTAGTGCACGTCGGGGTCGAGGATGGCCGTCAGCACGACGCCGGTCGCCGTGCTCTTGCCGTCGTTGCGCACCGTGATGTCGTAGAACAGGCCGTTGCCGGCGATGCCCGGGCCGGGCAGCAGCGGCGGGCGCGGGGTCGTGGCGTCCGGGTCAGCGGCATCCGTTCCGTCCACATCCGCGGGCGGCTCGGCGTTCGCGTCATCGGCGGGCACGTCGTGAGCGCGGCGCGCCAGATCCAGGGCCGCGGCCGACTCGGCCGGGTCGGGATAGACCTGCGCCGGGCGCGACACGATGATGATGTCCAGGTCGATGTTCGGCACGCCGATCACGACCGCGCTGCGGTTGTTTTCGAGGTTCTGATCGCCCGTCTGCGCGGATACCGTGGCGATGTTCGCGACGGAGCCGCTGGCGCTGGCGGCGAACGTAGCGTTGATCGTCAACGTGCGCGTCGCGCTGGCGGCCAGCGCGCCGATCATCCAGACCCCCGAGACGGGGTCGTACGTGCCGCCCGAGGCGACGTGGGAGATGTACGTCAGCCCGATCGGCAGGCGGTCGCGGGCCGTCACGCCGGTGGCGTTCAGCGGTCCGTTGTTCGTCACGACGATCGTGAACGTCAGCGGCGTGCCGAACGTGTACCCGCCCGGTGGGGGCGGCGAGACCGTCTTGACGATCGAGAGGTCCGCGCCGCGCACCGTCACGTCCGCCGTCGCGGTGTCGTTGCTGGGATCCGGGTCCGGCAGGCTGGACGCGGCTACGGTTGCCGCGTTCGTCAGCGTCAAGCCGCCTGTGCCGGTCAGCACCTGGCCCCGCAACAACAGCGTGAGGTTCGCGCCGTTCGCCAGGTTGCCGATCACCCAGAGCCCGGAGATCGGGTTGTACGTGGTGCCGGGCGGCGTCGTGGCGCTGACGAACGCAAGGCCCGAGGGCAAGCGGTCGCGGATCTGCACGCCGGTGGCGTCGTTCAAGCCGTTGTTCACGACGTTGATCGTGAACTCCACGGTCTGGCCTTCGTTGGCGGTCGCGAGATCCACGCTCTTGGTCACGGCCAGGTCGGCGAACACCAGGAAGATATCGACGCTGGCCGTGTTGTTGCGCAGGTCCGGGTCGCCGACGGTCGGCGCGAGATCGTCCACCGTGGCGGTGTTCGTCACGACGGGGAAGGCGACGGCGACACCGTTGTTCACCGTGGCCTGGATCGTGAGCGTCGCCGTCGCATTGACGGGGAGAGCGCCGATCGTCCAGAAGCCCGTGCCTGGGTTGTAGCTGCCCTGGCTGGGCGTGGAGCCGACGTACGTGAGCTGCGGCGGGAGCACGTCCGTGACCTGCACCTGGATGCCGGCCAGCGGCCCGTGGTTTGTTACGCTGACGGTATACGTGACGGTGTCGCCTTCGTACGGCGTGTTGTCGTCGACGGTCTTCTGGATCTCGAAGTCCGCGCCCTTCACCGTGACGGCCACGGTGCCGACGTTGTTCGAGAGGTTCGGATCATTGGGCACATGCGCGGGATTGCTCGTGCCGTCGACGATCGCCCGGTTCGCGATGAACCCGCGGTAACGGATCACGTTGTGGCTGCCGCAGCTGGACACGAAGAGGTCGCCGTTCGGGCCGAAGACCAGGCCGGTCGGTTCGATCGGCGCGGGTTCGCCCGGCTCGGTGATCAGGAACGAGCCCAGATAGTCGCCGGGCGACATCGGCATCGCGACCTGCGGACCCTGATAGACCAGGACCTCGTTGCTGCCGCTCGACACCACGTACAGGTTGCCATCCGGGCCGAACGTCAGATCCGCCGCACCGGCCAGCGGGCCGCCGTGCGAGAAGATCTGCACGAACGCGCCGGTCGAGCGCGCGTATTGGAAGATGCCGCTCGGCGTCGATACGTACAGGTCGCCGTCTG
The DNA here is from genome assembly GCA_039931375.1 of Ardenticatenales bacterium. Classification (GTDB taxonomy): domain Bacteria; phylum Chloroflexota; class Anaerolineae; order Epilineales; family Epilineaceae; genus Avedoeria. The sequence goes on along the minus strand of JBDTSC010000081.1, from coordinate 8,545 downwards.
GGCCGAACGCGAGGCCGCGCGGGGCGATGAGGGACGGAGCGCCGCCGAAGTCCACGAAGGGGGGCGGAATCGGGAACGCGCCGAAGATCGATCCCACGTCGAAATAGCGCAGGATCTGGTTGCCGAGGTTGCTCGAGACGTACAGCAGGTCGTCGTCCGGTCCGAACGCCATCGCCTCCGGTCCGGACAAACCGCCCGAACCGAAGAACGCGCCCGGCACGTACGGCGAGCCATCGTAGACGCCCGTCGTGCCGTTGTAGCGCAGGATGCGGTCGTTGTTGCGGCTGGCCACGTAGAATTTGCCATCCGGCCCGAACACGATGTCGCGCGGCCCGTCGAGGCCGCTCGTCTCATCGACGAACGTGTCGATGAACGCGCCCGTCGTGCCGTTGTAGCGCAGCACGCGGTCCGTATACTCGCTGGACACGTACATGTTGCCGTCCGGGCCGAACGTCAGGTAGCGGGCGCAGTTCAGGCCGGGAGTCGTGGGGCCGTAGCGCACCTGCGCGAACACGCCCTGGAACTGCGCGTGGCCGTCGAAGCGCACGATGCGGTTGTTGCCGGTGTCCGCGACGACGACGTCCCCCTCGGCCAGAAACACGATGTCGCCGGGCACGTTCAAAATGCCGCCGCCGAAGGACGGGACCGCCGTGCCGGTTACGAGGCTCCATCGTTCGACGGCGCCGGGATGGGTCGTGCCGTACAGGTTGCCGTCCGGACCATACTGTACATCCTCGATGCCGCCGACCGGATTGAACCCCGCGGGATCCGTGACGGCGGCCGTCGTACCATCGATCCGCAAGATCGTGTTCGGGCCACGATTCGCGAGGTACAGGTTGCCGTCCGGCGCGTACGTCAGGCCACGCGGGGCGTTGATCAAGCCGCCGCTGGCGAAGACGCCGATGAACGCGCCGGTTGCGCCGTCCAGCCGCAGGATGTCGTCGGGCGGGCTCAGAAAGCCCGTCCAATCGCGCGCGACGAAGAGGTCGTTGTTCGGCCCGATCGCGAGCCCGAACGCTGTGGCGCCGCTAAAGCGGACCACACCGGCGATCGTGCCAGGGCTCGAGCCCGTTGGGCCATTGAGGATCACGATGGCCGACGTGAACCCGCTGATGCACGACACCCCCACCGACAGGAACACGAGCTTCCCGTCCGGCGACATCTCCATGTCGTAGACGAAGTTGACGCTGCCGATCCCAATGGCGCACGCGCTGGTGAGAACGTCGCCGTTGAAGAACGGAGAGGAGTCCTCAATGTTCGTCGTCGGATCGTAGCGCCGGATGAAGATCTTTGCGGAGCTGCTCGGATCGAGCACCGCCGCATACAACCGCTGATCGGTCGGTCCGACCTTGAGCGCGCGCACCCCGTTCACGCCGGTGCTGGCGATCACGCCCTCGAACGCGCCGGTGACGGTATGTCCGAAGCCCAGAATCTGGTGCGAGCCGGTGCTGGCCACCAGGAGATCGCCGTTCGGCTGGATCGCGATCGCCTCGGGCGACAGAAGGCCGCCTTGCGCCGTCGCGACCAGCTGCAGGCCTGTAGTCGGGAATAGGAGGTCCAGCTGCAGGATCTGGTTGAGCCCGAAGTTCGCCACGTACAAGAAGCGCTGATCGGCGGACAAGGCGATGCCCGACGGACCCGAAAGGCCGTCGCTCGAGTTGAAGAGCGCGCCCGTCCCGATTTGGGACGACGTCACGACGTCGAAGACGAGGATCTCGGTCGACGTCCGGCTGGCCACATAGAGGTCGGGGACCGCGTCGCCGTTGCGGTCCGGGCCGAACACGATGCCGTCGGGACCCGACAGCGTCGAGTTCGGGAACGTCCCGAAAACGCCGGGGTTCGGATCGTCCTTGTTCGCCGCCACGACGCCGGTGAAACCGCCGCCGGGGCTGTAGCGCCGGACCTGGCTGTTGAGCGCGTTCGAGACGTACAGATTGCCCGAGGCGTCGAACACGAGACCGCGCGGCCCGGCGATGCCGTTGGGGTAGGGGAACAGGGGGTTCGGTCCGACGAACTCGCCCAGCGGCGCCCCGGTAGCCGCGTCAAAGCGCAGCACCTGGTTCGTCTCGGAGCTGGCGACGTAGAGGAGTCCGGCGCGGATCACGAGCCCGACCGGGCCGCGCAGGCAGCCAAGGCCCGGTGTGCTGCACGCCGTGTCCGGCTGGCGATCGACGAGGATGTTGACGAAGGCTCCGGTGGAGCTATAGCGCAGGATCTGATCCGTATCGAAGCTCGACACGAGCCAATTTCCCGTGACGGGATCCCGCACGATGCCGTCCGGCCGGCGCAGCCGTCCGAACGGCGCGGCGGGCGATGGCGAGCCGTCGGCGATGACGAACTCGCTGTCGAAACGCCCGGGCGTGCGCGCGGTGCCTTGGTTCACGCGGGCCTGGATCGTCAGCGTCTCCATCTGGGCCAGGGCCAACGATCCGACCGTCCAGATGCCCGTGCCGCTGTTGTAGCTGCCCGCGGTGGCGGAGCTGGAGACGTACGTCAGCTCGGACGGCAGCTGATCGAGCACCGTGACGCCGGTCGCGTTGAAGCGCCCGTCGTTCTGAATCTTGATCTCGTACGTGATGACCTCGTCCTCGGTCGGCATCGGGTTGTTCACCCGCTTGTACACGACGCGCAGGTCGGCGCCGGCCGGCGGAGGAGCGACGAACAACACCGAGAGGTCTTCCTTGACGATCGGTGCGCCGATCCCACCGCCCGGGTTGCAGGCGTACTGCAGGCCGAGCGTACCGTTCGGGCCGTCGAGACCCACCGTGGCCGATCGGCCGCGGCTGCGGTCGCCGCCCGTATCGACGGCACGCACAAACGTAGCCGCGGTGGTCATCACCTGGTTCGTAAAGCGGCTGCTGATGTACAGCCGACCGTCGGGACCGAAGGTCAGCATCCGCGGTCCGCTCAGCCCGCCGCTGCCCGAAGGCGCAAAGGTGCCGATGAACGCGCCGGTCGAACCGTTGTACGCCAGGACACGACTGTTGACGTTGCTGACGACGAACAGGTCGTTGCTCGGACCGCCGAAGACAAGGCCAACCGGATCGTCCAGTCCGCCGCTGCCGGTCGCCACGAAGTTGGATATGAACGCGCCGGTCGTGCCGTTGTAGCGCTTGACCTGGTCGGTGCCGAAGCTTGAAACGTAGAGATCGCCCGCGTTGAAGACGATACCGTGCGGAAACGTGAGGCCGCCGCTGCTGGCGGTAACGAAGTTGGAGATGAAGGCGCCGGTCGTACCGTTGTAGCGCTTGATCTCGTGCGAGTTCTCGCTGGCCACGAAGAGGTCGCCGCCGGTGCCGAACCGCAGCCCGTGCGGTTGGTCGAGACCACCGAGACCGGCCGTGACAAAGGTGGAGATGAATGCACCCGTCGTGCCGTTGTAGCGCTTGACCTCGTTCGATGCGATGCTCGAAACATATAGGTCACCGGTCGGCCCGAACACGAGATCCTGCGGCCCGTTGAGCCCGCCGCTGCCGCTGGTAACGAACACCCCCACGAACGCGCCGGTGGTCGCGTTGTAGCGTAACACCTCACTCGTGCTGCGGCTCGAGACATACAGGAACCCGCCGTTGAACGCGACGCCTTCCGGGAACGACGGCAGCGCTCCGGTCAGAAACGTGACGAGCGGTACGCTGAACTCGAGCACCCGGTTCGAGCCGTGGCTGACGACGAGCAGGTTGCCGGTGCTGTTGAATTGGATGAACCGAGGCTCGTTCAGCCCATTCTGCCCCGCAGCCACGGCGACGTTGAAGAAATCGCCGTTGCCGCCGGCGTACCGCAGCACCTGGTCCGTGTTCTCCGAGGCGACGTACAGGTTTCCGTCCGCCGCTCCGAAGGCCAAGCCACGCGGCCCGTCGAGGCCGCCCGAGCCGGCCGCGACGAACGTGCCGATGACAGCGCCCGTCGTGCCGTCGTACTTGATGACCCGATCGTTGTTGTAGCTCGAAACGTACAGGTTCCCATCCGGCCCGAACACGAGGTCGTCCGGTCCGTCCAGGCCGCCTGCTCCTGCAGCGACAAACGTGCTGATCGACGCGCCGGTGGTGCCGTTGTACTTGAGGACCCGGTCGTTATTGAAGCTCGATACGTACAAATTGCCGTCCGGCCCAAAGCGCACGCCGCGCGGGCCGTCGAGACCACCCGAGCCGGCGGCGACGAATGGCGTCAGGAAATAGCCGTCGTTGAGTTGGGTGCCTGGGTGGGAGCCGTTGTACACCATGATCTGGTCGGTATTGAAGCTGCCGACGAAGACGTCGTCCACACCATCGACCGTCACGTCGCCAACGCCACCGGCGACGCCATCGCCGATCGCGACGCCGGACGGGCCGTCCAAGCCGGCCTCGCCGCTGCGGACGTGGACGCCGTCGAACGCACCGGCTGCCTGGAAGCGCGTCAGCTTGTCGCCGGTCTCGCTGCCGACCAGGTAGTGGTTGTCCGGCGACGGGTACAACGCCAGCCCGTCGGGCTGACCGCTGTCCACGTTTTGGTACTCCACCCGGATGTCGCCGCTGCGCTCGAGCAACTGGATTTGGAAGGTGTCCGTCTCCGCCGGTTCGGCGAAGCTGCTGACCTGTTCCCATTGGGCCACGAACACACGGTTCGGCGCGGTGCCGAACGTGTACGTGAGAATCCGGCCGTTCGCAGCCACCCGCCAATCATCCCACAGGCCGAAGATCGCACCGCCAACCGCTGCGCCGCCGGTGGGCGGACACAGATTCGAAAAGCGGTTGTCCGCGGCGCCGAAACTGATCTGCCCGTTGCCGCACACGAACACGGTGGTGTAGTCGACATCGAAGTACTTGAACGTGAACGGCGGCAGCGCGCCAGCGGACAAGTCGACCGAAACGCATTCGTCGTCGCTGATCCCGGCGACCACCGTCCCGAGGGTGCGAATGTCCCGGAAATTCGACACGGGCGCTTCGGGGTTGCCGACTTCGTCGGAGTCCACAAAGCGGTAGTAGCCGTTGCCGGCAAGCCCGCCGCCGGTGGCCAACGGCTGCATGCCCTTGCCCGCGGCGATCGGCACGATCGGATCGCTCTTCACGATCGGCGGCGGCAGGTCGGGCACTGCCTGCGAGGCGTCGGGGGCGCTGATCGGCAGCACGCCAGCGGCGCCCATCGTGTCAGGGCGAACCGCCTCGGAGCTGATCAGTGGCGCCACGGACGGCGGCGCGCCGCTTGGCCCGGACGCCGCATGCGCCGGTCCGCCGGCGAACCCCAGCGCGACGGCAACCGCCGAGCCAACGAGCGTGGCGAGGCGGACGGGTCGGGCTTGGTTGTTCACCTGGCGGACGATGATTCGCCTGCGCATGGGCGGTTCTCCTTTGGGCGTGCGGCGGTCTCTATCAAGGCCGACCGGCGTCTATCGCGCGTTGAGCGGGCGAAACGTCGGCACACCCGGGCAGTTCGGAGCCGTTTCCGGCTCGAAGTGGTCGAAGATCGGGAAGGCCTCGTAGGCCTTGCTCTCGTCGCCCGGCACGTCGGCGCCCCCGAGGACGCCGCCGACCCGTTCGACGCTGACGCCGCCGAGGCCGACGAGGTTGCGGAGGAACCCGCCCTTGCCGTCGAACACATCGTGTTCCCAGTACACCGCGCTCACGACGATCGAGCCGAGGTACCGCGGCGGGATCCAGCCGATGCTGTTCAGATCGAGGTACTCGACCTGCTTTTCGGTCAGCTTTTCGCAGAAGTTGTCGATCCGGCCGTTCTGGTCGTAGAGGTAGACCACGAAGTCCGTGAAGCCCGGCACGGGCACGAGGTTCGTGATCGCGATCTCGCTCGTCACGCCGTTGTAGCCCTTGGCCACCAACGGGATTGCAAAGACGGCCGAGCCGCTGGCCGTGCCGCCCTTGCCGCTGCCGGTCTGCCAGTCGAACAACAGGCACTCCGTCTGCGCGTTGTAGGCGATGGCCTCGCGGCGCGACGTACGGGCCGGATCCGCCCACTTCTCGAGCAACACCACGGACAGCACCTTGGGCGGCTCGACGTTCGGGCCGCCGGGCGCCAGCCACTCCTGGCTCTCGACGCGCGCGGAACCGACCCACGAACCTGGCAGGCCGCCGATAACCGGCAGGAAGAACGTCTGGCTGCCGCGCGGGCAGATCCAGTCGACCAGCGTCGTGATGATGCCGCCCGCACGGTCCAGGAAGTACACCTTGACCTTGGCGGCGGTCGTACCGGACAGGTTCTGGACCTGGATCGCCGTGTCCCAGCCCTGGTACTCCGAGTACGTGAGCGGCGCGTAGTTGATCTGATTGCCGTAGCTGAGATCCAGCGCGAACACGTCCGCCGGATAGCCGTTGTAGCTCGTGAAGTGGCTCGCGCCCTTCGTGTCGACGACGACGCCGAGCGGCACCGTGGAGCGAATCCAGGCGCTGCCGATCCAGTCCGGCCCGACCACGATGTTCGGGTCGAATGCCACGCTTTCACCCGGGGCCACGGTCAGCACGTCGCCGAGGACCGGGCGCATGCAGTTGTCCTGGCCGTAGAACCAGAGCTCGAGGCTCGAGCACAGGGCGCCCGAGTTCTGCATGTGGATCACGGAGTTCAGCCCGCCCTTGTTCGCGAACAGCAGCGGGGCGTAGTACCCGAACCCGCCGCTCTTCGGATCCGCCGCGCCCTCGAGATCGCTCGAGACGCCGATGTAGGCGGCGCTGACGTTCTGGCCGGGATCCGTCGGATCGGGGCACGTGCGGTTCACCTCGACGGCCATCGGCTCGCTCAGATACTTGCCGAAGTCGAGCGCGCGCCACTGGCCGCGCATCCGATATGCGGCGTCGAACCGGACCCACTCCAGATCGTCGCCGACGACCCGGTTGAGGACCTCGTCGCACACGAGCGCGCCGAACGGGATCTTCGTACCCGGCTGGACCTCGATCGCCTCCGCGCTGAACGCGTACATCACGGCGCTTCGGCTCCCGTTGGGCACCTGCCCGGCGGCGAACCGCCACGAAGAGCCCGGCCGCAACAAGCCGCCGCACTCCGCCTTCAGCGGACCTGCCGCCTGGGGCGGACAGAAGCCCGGATCGCCCCACAGGACCATCACCGGCACGATCGCATGGTCGCCGACGTTCTGGGCGGTGATCCAAGTCTCGCACGTGCCGGTGTCCAGCACGGGCAGCTGCAGCCGGAAGTCCACGCCGGCGCACGGCACCTCGATGACGGCGGTGTCCGACGCGGTGACGTCGGGCAGGCAGGTGAGGTCCGTGCGGCCCGAGTTCACCGGGTTCGCGGTGACGGTCGCCGTGTCGTCGACGATGCCGCACTCGCACTCGAGCTGCGGGTACGTGACCTGTCGCAGGACGGTCTCACCGGGCGCCACGGGAACCTTCTTGTCGATGCCGGACTTGATCGTGTCCGTGAAGATCACGGTCGGCATCTGGGTCCGCGTACGCAGCACGTCGGTCAGGACGATGTCGTCTAGGTACGTCGTGCCCGTGTTCTTGATCTCGAAGCAGAACGTGACCGGCTGGCCCCTCTGGTTGATCTGCGGCACGTCGCGGCCTGGACACTTGCCGTCGAACGAGATGGTCTTGTTGATGCTGATCGACGGGCACTCGATCGTCGTGTCCTCGAAGTCGATGTTGTTGTTCGCGTCCGGATCATACGTCGGCGTGCGCGGCTCCGTCGGGCTGACGGCCGGCGCGCCCTGCGGCGGCCCGACGATGACGCTCGGCCACCGCACGTCGTTGCGGCGCGTCTCCACGGAGACCATGTTGATCGCCTTGCCGCCGCACTGGGCGGTCTGGCGGACCATCGCCTGGATCGTGATCGTGGCCTCATCGCCCGCGTTCAGACGGCCCAATTCGGGCGTGCCGGCGTTGTTCACGCCGTTGCCGACCTGCACCGTGATCCGGCCGTCGTCGCGGGTCTCGACGATCGTGCCGGCGCTCACCGTGACGATGACCTGCGCCGGATCGACGGCGACGAACGCGTCCGGCAGGCGGTCGACGGCGAAGACCTCGGCCGCGTCCGACGGGCCGTGGTTGTGGACGTGGATCGTCCACGTGATCATGCCGCCGCGCGTGACGGGGTCGCACTGCAGGAAGTCGTCGCCGAACAGGTCCGTCTTGTCGACGGAGAGGTCCGCCTCGGCGATGATCCGGGTGCGCTCCGTGTCGCGGTTGTTCGTCCGCCGGAAGTCCGTCGTCGCGGACGTCGCGAATATCGTGTTGCGGGCGATCACCCCCGCCTCGGAGTTCAGCGGACCGGCGGCCTGGGTGTTCGAGGCGTCCAGGACGTAGCCGGCGTCGACCTCCGTGATCAGGTCGAAGCCATACTCGATGCCCGGCGCGAGCGTGCCGACGCCGGCGTTGAAGATCGTCTCGTTGTGGACCTTCAGCTGGGTGAGCGTGACGATGTTCGTCAGCGCGTTCACCGTGCACGTCACGCGGTCGTCCGGATCGAGCGGTTCGCAGCGCACGAAGCGCTCGCCCGGCAGGTTCGGCTGCTTGAAGTCGAGCGTGTCTGTCAGGACGACCGTGACGGCCGTCGACGGCCCGGCGTTGCCGAAGCGGATCCGGTAGCGGTGCTCGTTGCCGGCGAT
>JBDTSC010000080.1:0-11877 GCA_039931375.1 Ardenticatenales bacterium | reverse complement strand
GTTATCGTCATGCCGGCCGGGAGTGGTCCGTCGGGTATCGCCGCGTCGGGCTCGTAGCGCGAGGACGGCCCGTCTTCGATGTCCGATCGGCCGACGACGCCAAGAGCGTGTTCAACGCCATCCACGCCGAGGTGCGGGACCGCAAGCGAGCCGGACAGCGAGTTCACCTATGCATTTCGGGCGGGAGAAAGTCGATCAGCGCGTACGGCATGGCGGTGGCCCAGCTGCTGTTCGATCATCAGGACCGGCTCTGGCATGTCGCCAGCAGCGAGCGCTTCCAGGCGTCCGGTGCGCTCCATCCCACCACCGCCGCCGACGCCTCGCTGGTCCCCGTCCCCGTGCTGGCGCTGGGCCTTGTCCACCTTGCCCCGATGGCCGATCTGTTCGCGACCACGGAGCCCCAAGACCTCCTCCAATCCGTAGCGACGGCCATGGCCGGCGATCAGCGGCGGCGCTGCCGACGATTCGTCACCGAAACCCTGTCCACCGAAGAGCGGCGCTTGGTCAAGTACTTCCTGAGCTGCGTGATGGAGGAGCATCGCAGCCCCACGTATGGCCAGATCGCCGACGCCCTCGTCCTGTCCGAGCGCACGGTGCGCAATCGTTTCTCGAGCATCACCGCCAAGCTCAAACTGTCGTTCGACTACGGCGCGTCGCGCGTGACCACCGACGTGCTCGTCGGCCTGTTCGCGCCGCACTACTTCGAACTGGACCTCTGACGCCGGCGGTCCGAATCCGCATCGCCCCGAGCCGGGGACGCCGTCGGACGCGGCGGACCCGCCGCAATGTCCCATCGACAATCGGGACAAACGTCCCCGCACGCCCCCGCTAGCACCCGTCACACTAGAGCCGCACGATGGGGCGCTCATGCGGCGCCCCGAACGGACGGGAGGCGCGGGCATGCGGTATGTTCCGGGACGAATGCGAATGGCGGGGCGTGGAGCGGCCGGCTGTTGCCTGGCGATCGTTGTCGTCGCCTTCCTGCTCGCCCTCGGCTCATGCGTCGGCCTGGGCTGGAGCATCGGGCGCCTCAGCGCAGCCCCGGCGCCCCCGCCGGCCGACGGCACGGACGTCCTGATCGTGCTCGACCAGAGCGGTTCCCTGTTCGGCCAAGGCGGGCGCGGTACGGACCCGGATCTCATGCGCATGGCCGGCGCCCGTCTGCTGGTCGACTACCTGGGGGCCGAGGCCTCACCGGGCGCTTGGCGGATCGGGGTCGTCCAGTTCGGCACCCGCGCCCGGCTGGTCGCTCCGCTGACGGACCCAGCTTCGGCCGCTGGGCGCGTGGCGCTCCTCGATGCGCTCGCGGACCCTGTTCCGGAGGGTTGGACCGCCATCAGCGCCGGCCTGGACGTCGCCGCCGCCGAAGCCTACGACGGGCCGCGTGCGGCCAATGACCGCCAAGTTGTGGTCGTGCTCTTCACCGACGGCCAGCCGCAGACCGCGGACGCCCCCGACGCTGCGCCCAGCGATGCGACCAGCCGCGCCCTCGACGCGGCGCTGGCCGCAGTACAGGCGCGCGGCGCGCGCTGGATCACGGTGCTGCTGGCCCCCGCGGACCTCGCGATGGCGCCCGATGCCCGCGCGGCGTGGGCCAAGGTGTGGGCCGATGTGGCCGCGAAGCGCTCCGGTCGACTGGTCGTCGCCGCGACGCCGAGCGACCTGTTGGACGTCTACCACTCGATCGCCCGCGAGATCGTAGGACACGAGCGCCTCCCGCTCGACGACGCCCTGGCGGCAGCGGGCGCCGTCCAGCCCATCGAGGTCATCACCGGGTCGACCCGGGTGAAGATCGTGGCGATGGCCTCCGCCCCCGATGGCGCCGTCGAGCTGCTGCGTCCATCCGGCACGCCCGTCGCCGACGATGACGCCGACGTCGCTGCCGCCAGCCACAGCCCGGACGGGCGATCGTCCGTATGGGCGCTCGATGCGCCGGCGCCCGGCGCGTGGAAGCTGCGCGCCCCAAACGGGCAGCCCTACCAGGCCTGGGCGGACGCGGCGCCGACCACCGCCTCTTCCCCGGCTCCGAGCGCGTCACCGCGACCGCCGGCCACCGAGCCGCGCCCCAGCGAGCCGCCGACGACGGTCGCTGCCCCGACGTCCCGGCCCACCGCCATCGCTACCGTAGCGTCCACGCGAACGATGACCACAACGGCCGGCGCGGGCGCGTCCAGCGGACCGGCGGATGGCCCTCATCCGCAAGCGCCCTCCAGCACTGCGTGGGGACGCGTCGGGCTCTTCCTCCTGCTCGGCCTGCTGTCGCTTGGCTCCCTCGGTGCGGCGGCCCTCGTCATCGCCGCGCACCCAGGCATCCTGACGAACCCCCTCACCGCGCTTCGCCGGCGGCGGCCAAGCCTCGAGGGCACGATGCGTCCCCTCCCAAACCCGGGGCGGCCGGATGCCATTCCGGCGCCGCTCATCCCGCTCGACGGTCGAGCGCGCTTCGTCATCGGTGCCCGGTCTCCGGCCGACGTCCTGCTCGGTGAAGAGGACGCCGGCTGCACGGCCGAGCTCGTACCGCCGGCAGACGGGGCGGGCGCCGAGCTTGTCGCGCGCGACCCGAACGGCCGCATCACGGTCAACGGTGAACCCGTGCGCACCGTTCGCCGCCTCGCCCACGGCGACGACGTCGCCGTGGGCGGATGGCGCGCGCGGTACGAGAACGTGATGCAGTTCGGCGGCGGCGGCCGCACCAACGCGCGCTGGGATGGCGCCGGGCGATCGCGCGGCTGACACCAACCCACAACGCTCCCCATCTGCTACGGAGAACCTTGATGCCGAACCTCGATGGCTTTCGCCCTGCAGTGACCGCACCGCATCCCCATGACGAACCCCTGCCGCCGGACCCCACCGCGCTCGCGGACGGCCGACGCGTGCCCATGGCAGCCGGCTTCGTGGCCCAACCGGCCTTGATCGTCGGCGCCGGTGGCGTCGGACACCGCGTCCTCCTGTCGCTGAAGGCGGAGCTGATCGCCATCTACGGCGCGGTGCCCAGCGGCATTCGGCTCGTCCTGTTCGACATCGACGACGAGAACCTATCGGTGTCGCAGGGCGACGCCGTGATCGCGCTCGAGGAAGGCGCCGAGCGCTTCTCGCTCGGGCCGATCCCCGTCGCCCGCATTCGCCGGAACCTAGCCAACCTGCCCACGATCGCCGAGCGCCTGCCATCGCTTTCCGAACTGCCTCCGATCACCGCGGCGCACGCGGCCAAGGCGCTGCGGCCGGTCGGCTCGTTGGCGTTCCAGTGGCGCTTTCCGTTCATCCAGGACCAGGTGCGGCGCGCGTTGTGGGCGCTCGCGGGTCGGGACAACCACGGCGACGACCGCTTGCACGTCGACGCGGCGCGGGGCGTCAAGGTCATCCAAGTGGGATCGGTGTGCGGCGGCACGAACTCGGGCATGTTCCTCGAACTCGGCTACCTGCTGCGAACCGAGATGGAGGCGCTGGGTACGCTGGGCGATGCGTGCGTCAGCATCGGCGTCGGCATGCTGCCAGGCGCGTTTCGCGGCACCAACAGCCCGAGCCTAGCACCGAACACCGTGGCCGCGCTGCGCGAGGTGGAGTCGGTGATGGCGGATGGCGCCCCGCCGCTCCACTATCGCAACGGCACCGTCCTCGAGCCCTCGCGGCCCCCGTTCGACATGTACCTGCTGGTGGACGCCGTGGATGAGGGCGGTCGGGTCTGGGTGAACCGGGACGAGCTGTGCCGCATGATCGCCCAGTCGCTGCTGGTGGTCAGCGCCACGCGGCTGGGGGAGCAGGGCGACGTTCAGATGGACAACCTGGACGAGGTGCTGACCGACCGGACGGCGGACGGTCGATCGACGTTCTTCGGCAGCATTGGACTTGCGCGCCTCGAGTTTCCGGCGGAACGAATCGCCGATGGCCTGGCGGACCGCTTGGTGGCGGACGCGGTCGTCACGGAGATCCTTGCCCCGGTGGTACCCGCCGACATCGCGGCCGCCGTCGCGGACTGGTGCGAAGCCACGGGAGTCCACGCGAGCCAGCTGCGTGACCGGCTCGCGCGCGATGCCGCGGGCACGCCGCTCGGGGTCTCGCTCGAGCTGCCGCAACGGATCCGCGACGCCGCGGCCGATGCGCTGCCGGGCCGGGCGGAGCAGTGGATTCGCGAGTGGGAACGCGTGCAGATCGGAGGGGACTACAGCCTCTGGATCGAACAACACGCCGCGGCGGCGGCCACGGCCTGGCGCGGTGACCTTGAGGGTTGGCTCGGCCACGGCGGCGTGGCGGGCATCGGCGGGGTCAGCGGGGCGCTGGCGCGGCTCGAACGTCTGCAGCAACGGCTGGCCGTGATCCACGCGGAGCTGAGCGTTGGGCTGGAGAGCGCACGCGCCGCCGAACGCTCCGCCCGCGCCGCCCTCGACTCCCTTGCGGCGGACATGGCCGGTGCGGCGGAAACGGCGTGGCCGTTCCGACGTGCGAAGCTGCTGACCGCCGCGGATGCGTACGTCCGCGGCGCCGAACGATCCGGCGCCGCCGTGATCGAGCGAGTCGTACACCAGCACGCGCTGAACGTCATCGCCGACATGACCGCCGCCGTGAGCGCTGCCAGCGGCCGCATCACGTTGTTGGCCGCGCGCCTGCAGCGGGCAGAGGGCGAGGCCCGGTCACGCTACGACGCGATGAAGTCCGACGTGGCGGGCCGCATGGGCGACCCGGCATTGCGGCTCGTCGATGACGCGCTGCTTTACAGCCTGTACGCGCGGCACCGCCCGGCGCCCGCCGTCCTCGAAGCGCGCTGGCTGGCGGACGCCGGCGGCGGCCTGCTGGCCCTGGCGGATGCACCCGACGCCGCCGTGCGACACTTGGTCCGCGCCTGCCGCGCGCCCTTCAGCGCGGTGCGCACGTTCACAATCGAGCAGGCGATGGCGGAACGGACGGACGTCTCACCGCGAGCCCGCCTGGCCGCCCTGCGCGAAGCCGCCCTGCCCGCCGTCAACATCGACCTCACGCGCCTGCCCGGCGGGGATGCCGCGCTGCGGCGGATCGAGGTGGTCGGCGTCCCGGATGCGGGTGACACGTGTTTGGCCGGCGAGGCATCCAGCCTCGTGTCCACGCACGATGCGAGTGCGATCACCGTGCTGACGCTCAGCGTCGGCATGCCGTACACCGCCCTGCAGGCCTGGCCGGAGTACCTGCGGGCCTACGAACGCGAGGCCGGTCGCCGCCCGCTGCACACTCTGCCCGGCTTCCAGACGCGTCCGCAGGAGCACCGGCTCGGGTTGGCACTGGGTCTGGCGTTCGGGCTCATCTACAACCGCGGTGCGTACTTCTACTACCGCCCGGCCGATCCGCTCGACGATGCCGTTCGGCTCGGCCAAGGCGGCGAACGGACGCTGCGCAGCCTGTCCGAGCGGGACGGCCTGGTGCGAGAGATCATCCTCCGCGTGGACGACAAGGTCGAGACGGTCGGCACGGCGCACGCCGTCGCCGTGTTGGACCGGTGGTCGGCCGCCGACGCCGCGGACGACGATCTGGAACGCGCACTCAAGCGTCTGGCGCGCGACTACGCCGCGCTGATCGGCCGCAACGCGCGCTTGCGTGCGCCAAGCGGCAACGACTGACGGCCGGCCGATGAAGCCCAAGTTGCCGGCCATGCCGCTCGATCGCCGAACACTGTGGATCGGCGTCGGCGCCACCGGTGGCCGCATCGCCGCCGAGGCGCGCCGCCGCGCGCACGAACGGTGGAGCGTTCCATCCGGCGCCGCCTTTGTCGACGCATCTGGCGGCGGCGCGCTGGACGTCGTGCTCGCTCAGGCCTTGGCGCGCTTGGCGCGTCCCCCCCAACCACGGCCGCTGGAACGCGGCGCCCGACAGCCTGCGAACATGGTCGGCGCCGCCAACGGTTGGTCCCAATCCGGCGACGGCACGCCGCCGGAGGTCGCCGCGATCGTCGTGGCCGGCTGGTCGGTCGGCCCGGCCACCCGCCGTCTGGGTCCGCTGAGCGCGGCCATCCGGGCGGCGGTGGCCGCGCGCCTCTCCGCGGCGACATCCGTCACGGCGGTGCTGCTGGTTCCGGAACGCCGGCGCGCGGCGGAGACAGCGCGGCGGAGCGCCACCGCAGAGCCTTCACCGACCGGCCGATCGAGCGGACGCGCAAATTCGGCGGACGTCGAAGTCGATGGCGGCACGATCGTCCTGACCGCGGTCACCGCCGCGGGATGGCGCTTTCCAAGCCCCGCCGAGCGGATCGCGGGCGCCGCTGAGCTCTTGCTCTGCTTGGCGTTGCTCGGTCCTGACCGGTGGCCCGACGACGATAACGCGGTACCTGACTCCGTGCGGACGGCCGGGCTTGCCACCGCCGTCCTATCCGTGGATGCCGCCGCCGATCGTGCGGCGCGGACCATCGCCACGCACGCGATCGAGCGGTTGCTCGGACCGGCCGCGCCGCCGGCCGACGGAGCCGGCTCACCGTGGTCCGACCTCTCGCACGAGCTGCCGAGCGCCGCACGACTCCGCGACGCGCTGATCGGGCCGCTCTTGGCGCCATCGCCCGTGGACGCCGATCCCCATCGGGCCGTGCGGGAGGCGCTGGCGCGGTTGGCGTGGGCCGTGGACCAAGAAGCGACCCTTCGGACGCACGCCGCGTTGCTCCTGCGACGCTGGGAAGAGCGGTTGGCGGAGACGCGCCGCGGCGCCCTCGCCAGACTCGATGACGACGGACTGAGCGGGATCGCACGCGGACTCGACGGCTTGGCCAACGCCTGCGCCGCGCACGGTGCGACAGCCACAGCGGCCGCCGCGGCCGCACGCCGCACGATCGCGACGTTGGACGCCGACCTCGAGTCGCAGGCCGCGGCCCTCACCGCACATGCACCGGCCCCGCCCACCGCACCGGGGGCCGGATGGCGCGCCGTCCTGCGCCGGGTGTTGCGTCTTCGCGCTGACGCGCGAGCGCGCGCACATGTCGCGGCGACGGCGCTCAGGGTAACACGGCTGTTGGACGCCAAACACGACGCCGTGCTCGACCATGTCGCGCAGGAGGGCACCGCGCGGGCATGTGCCACGGCGGCGGAGAGCACGCGCCTGGAGCACCAACGTGCCTCGGAGCTGATCGTGGCGCTGATGAGCGCCGATGCGGCGCTCGGCACGGCGGCGGCTGACATCGGGGACGCGGCGCAATTGCCTTGCTTCGAACTCTCGCTCACGATCGACGACTTGGGCGAGGTCGGTGCGGCGCCCGATGCGTTGGCGCTGGGCGTCGACCTGGCGGTCACGGCAAGCGATGCGCTCGCCGGCTGGTGGGATGCTCCCCCATCCGGCGCCGTCCTGGCCGCGTTTCTGCGGGACGCAGCGCGCGCGGCGACCGAACAACGGGTGCGCGTCGCCGACGACGGCGCCAGCGTCGTGTCGGCCATGCCGGCCGCCGCCGACCTCGTCGCCGCCGTCGCCGCGCTGCGCCGCCACGCGGTTCCGTGGCTCACGTGGGACGCGACGGCGTTGTCCAACGCCGACCGCGCACCGATCGCCGTGCGGTGGGTGTTGGCAGTGGCGGGGGGCGCGGAGTCCGCGTTGTGGCGGGCCCGGCCGCACGACGACTGGCACGACGTATTGGACAACGGTGATCCGTCGCGAATCACCGTACTGGTCGCAGTGCACGGCTTGGTGGCCTCGATGGTGGAGGCGATGCCATGATGGGCCGCGGAGACATGGATGGCACCGGCCGGTACCCGGACAATCTGACACCGGGCGGCGCCAGCTGGGCGTTCGATTGGCAACGGATGCGCGGCGACGTGCGCCAGGAAAGCCTGTGCCGCACGTTCTTCGTCGGGCGGCGCGGCGCCGGCAAGTCGACGCTTTGCAACCGCTTGTGCGGCTGGGACCTGTCCCGGGTGGCGGCGTCGGACGAGCCATCCACCGCATGTGAAGTGGAGGACTTCGGTTCCTTCGTGCTGCTCGATCTCCCGGCGGAGGACGATCCAGACGGCGAGGACGGGCTGAGGTTTGCCGTGACCGACCTGATGGACGCTCACCTGGTCGTGTTCGTCACCGATCTCACCGCCGATCTTGTTCCTACCGAATACCGCTGGTTCAGCCAGATCCGCGCGCTCGGCCGCCCGTTCGTCGTCGCGGGCAACAAGGCGGATGCGGTCGCCGGGCGGTTGGACGAGGTTCAGGTCGAGCGCGCGCACCGCCTGGCGTGTTCGGTCGTACCGGTGTCCGCCCTCAGCGGCGCGGACGTCGCCGAGCGTCTCGTACCGCGGATGATCGACGCGTGTCCGGCCGTGGCCGTGACGCTCGGCCGCGACTTCAGCACGATCCGCCGCGTGGCAGCCCAGCGGGCGGCGCGCCAAGCGGCGCTCGTGTCCTTGGTCGCGGCGCTCGAACCGGTGCCCCTGCTCGACATCCCGATCCTCATCGCCACCCAGTCACGCCTCGTAGCGCAGCTGGCGACGCTGTACGGCCGCGACGCCGACGGCGATGGCACGCGCGAGCTGGCGTTGGCCACCGCCTCGGCGCTGGCGGTCCGCCTGGGCGTGCAGCAGCTGCTCAAGCTCGTGCCGGTCTTCGGCTGGCTGGCGGGCGGTGCGTTGAGCGGCGCGTTCACGTTCGTGCTCGGCCAAGCCTTGATCGGCCACCACGAACGCGGTCCGCGGCCCGCGCCGCCGTCTGCGCCGCCATCGACGGCGCTCGCACGGCGGCGGCTCCGCGATCGCTGGCGGTCCTGGTGGCGCGACCACCGCCGGCCGCGGCCACTCCGCCAGCGGCTGCGTGCGCGGCGCATACACCGGACCACCGGGCGCGCGCGCCGCATCTGGCGGCGTCGAACGCGACGGGAGTCGCGGTGATGCCGCACCCCTTCCACCCCCGCCACTGGTTGCGCGAGCTGACCGCCCGCCGCGCCGAATGGCGTGATCGCCGCCGCGTGGACGATCGCCCGTCCGCCGCTGCGCGGTGGGGGCCGCCCGAGCGATCCGCGGCCTCGCGGCCACTCTTGCGGCCGTCGCGTGCCGGCGCCCAGAGCGGCGCGTTCTCCGAATCGGCACTCCGCCGGGCGTGGCGTCGGGTGCAGGCCAACGGTGGGGGCGCCGGCGTGGATGGAGTGGACATCGCGGCATATGAGCAGCGGCTCGACGACGAGCTTGCCACCCTCGGGCACGAGCTGCGGACGGGCACCTATCGCCCGCGCCCCGTCCGGAGGATCTTCGTGCCCAAGGCGGGCGAGGGCCTGCGCCCCCTGGCGCTCTGGGCGTTGCGCGATCGAGTGGCGCAGCGATCGGTGTACGACCTGATGGAGCCGTTGTTCGACGGGCAGTTCCTGACGTGCAGCCACGGCTTCCGGCCCGGCCGCTCGGTCCAGACCGCGGTCCGCGCCGTCGTCGCCGCACGCGACGCCGGCAACGGTTGGGTGGTCGATACGGACATCAAGGACTGTTTCGACTCCCTGGACAGCGCAATCCTGCTGGCGCTCGTCAAGCGGCGGGTCAAGGATCGACGCCTGATCGACCTCGTGCGCCGCTGGCTGGACGTACGGGTGCTCGATGCACATGGGAGGCTGGTCGCGGCGGGCGCCGCCCAGGGCGGATCGCTGTCACCGCTGCTGTGCAACATCTACCTGAATGCCTTCGACCAGGCGATGCTGCGGCACGGCATCCCCCTCGTGCGCTACGCGGACGATTTTGTGTGCCTTCAGCCGCGTCGCGCGGACGCCGAGCGGGCGCTCAGCCTGGCCGGCGCTGAACTCGCGTCCCTCAAGCTACAGCTGCACCCCACCAAGACGCGCGTGGTGCACTTCGACGATGGGTTCAAGTTCCTCGGCTATTTCTTTGTGCGGCGCGAACACTACCCCCTCTAACGGGAACCGGATAGGAGCGATCGATGACGACGATCTACGTGCGCGAGCAGGGTGCGACGGTGCGCCGCCGCGGTGAGCGGCTGGTGGTCACGAAGGATCGGACCGAACTGCTGGACGTGCCGCTCATGCACGTCGAGCAGTTGGCGGTGGTGGGCAACGTCCAGCTGAGCACGCCGGCCGTGGCGGCGTTGCTCGAGCGGGAGATCGACGTTGTGTTCTATTCCGGCGGGTTTCGCTTTCTCGGCCGTCTGACGGGATCCGGATCGAAGCTGGCGGCGCTGCGGCAGGCGCAGTTCAAGATGATGGGCAACGAGGACAGGTCGCTGGCGCTGGCCAAGATGATCGTGGCCGGCAAGATCGCCAACCAACGGACGCTCCTGCAGCGGCGGCTGCGTCCAGCGACCGGGGTGGCCGCGGACCCTGTGTTGGCGGCGGGCTTCCAGCGCGCGGTCGAGGGGATCGGCCGAATGCAAGACGCCATGCACGCCGCCGCGGATCTCGACAGCCTGCGCGGCTATGAAGGCAAGGCCGGCGCCTATTACTTCGGAGCGCTCAAACCGCTGCTCGACCCGCAGTGGGGGTTTGCCGGCCGGGCCTACCATCCGCCCCCGGACCCCTTCAACGCCGCGCTCAGCTTTGGGTACGCGCTGCTGCTCAAGGATGCACTCGCCGCGGTGGAGCTGGTCGGGCTCGATCCGTATCTCGGCTTCTTTCATGCGATCCATCACGGCCGGCCGTCGCTGGCGCTCGACATCATGGAAGAGTTTCGGCCGCTGGTGGTGGACGGGCCGCTGCTCGGGCTGGTGGCCAAGGGGCGGCTGAGCCCGGCCGACTTCGTACGCACCGGCCGGACGGAGCGGCCGGTGGAGTTGGGCGCGGCGGCGTTGGAACTGGTGCTGCGTACGTATGAGGAGCGGATGGCGGCGCGCATCATGCACCCGGTGGAGGGGCGGCGGAACACGTATCGGCGCTGCCTCGAACTGCAGGTGCGGCAGGTCGCCGCGGCGTGCGCGGCGGACGGTGCATCCTATGTGCCGCTCGCGGTCCGGTGATGGCCACCCGCGGGTCGCCGCCGTCGTCCGACGAGCCGCAAGGAGCGGGCATCGTGGCCGTCGGCTTTGGGGGCGCGGTGGCCGCGGTCCGGATCGTGGCGATCGCCAACGCGCGCTCCGCACCGGTGCAGCGGGTGATCCTGCAGTCGACCAAGAACGGGCACGCGGTCGATCTCACGTTCGGCCGCCGCGCGCGGGCGGCGTTCTTCCTGGACAGCGGGCACATCGTGCTGGTGGGCCTGTCCCCCGAGACGGCGGTGCAGCGCTGGCGCCAAGCGCTGGCGCTGCATCGAGAGGCGGACGATGTTCTTCGTCATCTGCTATGACATCACGGAGGATCGCCGCCGGGTCAAGGTCCAGAAGGCGATGGAGGACTTCGGCGCGCGGGTGCAGTACAGCGTGTTCGAGTGTGATCTCGACGACAAGGCGCTGCGCCGCCTCCGCGAACGGCTGACGCGGATCATCGACGCCCGCTCGGACAGCGTGCGCTTTTACGCGATGTGCGAGGCCGACGTGCGACGCATCGCGGTCATGGGCGTCGGGGCGGTGGTGCGGCCGGAGGCGTTTCGGATCGTGTGACGGATGGCGCTGGTGCGTCCGCCAGCCTGTGCGGCGGCGCTTCTGCGCCCGATGGCACTTCGTCGACTCGCGGCGCTTCGTTGGCGCCGTCCACCGCGATGGCGACGACGCGATCGAGGCGGAACGTCCGACGCGCGCTACGTTCGTGGCAATAGCCGGTGAGGTAGACGTGATCCCCCTGCCACTCGGCGCAGTCCGGCGTGACGCGCCGCTCCGTCGTGCCGCTCTCCGGGCTCCAGTACGTCAACGCCACGGAGCGACCCTGGGCCTGCGCGGCATTCCAAACGTCCAGCGGCCCGCCGACGGAGCGCGCGGCCGGCGCCGCTGTGAGCACGGCATCCAGCTGCGCCACGATGCGCTGGGCAGCGATCAGCGCCCCGCCGTGGGATGGCGCGCTCACACCATCGCCCAATCCCTGGGCCACGAGCG